>JBGTHN010000668.1:0-3628 GCA_041746235.1 Pyrinomonadaceae bacterium
TTCGTTATCAACAATTATTACAAGCCAGAGAACGTGGACAAGTCCAACTCGACCACGCTTCAGAAGTCCAGAGTCCAAAGTCCAAAGTCCAAAGTCCTCAAAACGACAATCACAAATCGCAAATCGCAAATCGCAAATCCAAAATGGGAACTGTCGGTGCAGTTGCTTGTGATGTAAATGGAAATCTTGCTGCCGCAACTTCGACAGGCGGAATGACCAATAAAAAGTTTGGAAGAGTTGGCGATACACCGATAATTGGTGCGGGAAATTATGCTGATAACGAAACTTGTGCGGTTTCCTGCACGGGACACGGCGAATATTTTATGAAGGCAGTCACGGCTTTTGATGTTTCGGCTCGTATGAAATATAAACATTTAAGCCTTGAAGATGCGGCAAAAGAATCAATTGATCGTTTGACTGAAATAGACGGTGAAGGTGGTTTGATCGCAGTTGATAGTTTAGGAAATGTCACGCTTCCCTTTAACTCCGAAGGAATGTATCGTGGTTGGATTGATGAAAAAGGAGAGATTATTGTTGAAATTTATGGAACGCCGTCAAGATGATGGCGTTCCGTTTTAACCTTATTCAGTTTCCTCACGATATTGCTCAACAAACTCAATATCCTTGCTGACGGTATCGGCTAAGATCACAACCAATTCGCCTTCTTGAGCTTTATCAAAAGTATTGAAAATTGCGTCTTTTGATTCTTTGATTATCTCAAAATCAATTTCCCTGCCACTCTCGGCAATGCCTTCTTTGAAGAGATCAAACACTTCCTCTTCGGTGCGTCCACGCAGGTAATTGCCACGTCGGATGATTAGTTTATCGAAAGTTTCTGCGGAAAGCTTGCCCATTTCGCGTATGTCTTCGTCGCGTCTGTCGCCGACTCCGCTTAAAATTCCGGTTAATTTTGTGGTATTTAGGTTTTTTATGAAATCTCGTAACCCCATAAAACCTGCCGGATTGTGTGCAAAATCCATTAGAACTGTAAAATCTTTGATCTCAACAATATTCAATCGTCCCGGAGTCTGTGCCGTTGAAGGTGTGAATGTTGTCAGACCAACTCTTATATCATCAATCGAAACGCCGTGAACAAAACACGCCAGCGTTGCCGCCAGAACATTTTGGATCATAAATTCGGCTTTTCCGCCAAATGTCAGCGGAATATGTGTAACTTTTTCGATACGGATCTTCCATTGTCCTTTTAATATGGTGATATATCCGTTTTCAAATACGCACGAAATTTTATTGCGTTTGATCTGTCTTTTTATATGCGGATTATTTTCATTCATCGAAAATAAAACGATTTTTCCTTCAACAAATTCACGCATATTGTAAACGTGCTCATCATCCGCATTCAGCACCGCAAAACCTTCTTCCGAAACGCTTCTCGGCACAACTGATTTAACTCTCGCAAGGTCTTCGAGCGTGTTCACATCTTTTGAACCGAGATGATCTGCTGCAATGTTTGTAACGATCGCAATATCTGAATAATCATATCCCAAACCTGCACGAATAATTCCACCGCGTGCAGTTTCTAAAACCGCAACATCAACCGTCGGGTCTTTTAGAACGAGTTGAGCCGAAACAGGTCCGGTATTGTCACCCGTAACTATTTTATTATTTTGAATATATGTGCCGTCGGTTGTTGTAAATCCAACAGTTTTTCCGGTTCCTCGTAAGATATGTGAAATCAAACGAGTTGTCGTAGTTTTTCCGTTCGTTCCTGTAATTGCAAAAATTGGAATTCGGTATGGAGTTCCCGGCGGAAAAAGCATATCAATTACGTGATCGGCGACATTTCTGCCGATTCCCTCGCTCGGTTCAAGGTGCATACGAAAACCCGGTGCGGCGTTTACTTCGATAATTCCACCGCCATTTTCCGTTAAAGGTTCGGAAACATTTGGTGCAACAACATCAACTCCAGCAATATCCAAGCCGATAATTTGAGCGATTCGTTCAAACAAAAATACATTTTCGGGATGAACTTCGTCAGTTCTATCAATCGCCGTTCCGCCCGTCGAAATATTTGCCGTTGTTTTTAAATAGAGAATTTCGTCTTTATCCAAAATAGTTTTAAGCGAATATTTTTTTGCTTTGAGAAGTCTTTTTGTCTGCGAATCAACATCAATTTGCGTTAGAACATTTTCGTGTCCATAACCGCGTCTCGGATCAGCGTTTGTTTCATCAATTAATTCCTGAATCGTGCTTTTGCCGTCGCCGATAACACGAGCCGGAGTTCTTTCGGCAACTGCTACGAGTTTGTTATTTACAACCAACGCACGAAAATCTGCACCGCTTAAAGATTTCTCGACGATCACATTACGAGAATGTTCTTTTGCTTTGTGAAATGCCGTTTTTGCACTTCGCATTGTTTTGATTCCTATTGTCGCACCTCGCCCGTGATTTGCGTCCAGCGGTTTTATGACAATCGGAAAACCGATTCTTTCAACAACATCTTCCAAATCCTCTTCGTCACGAATTCGATAACCTTTTGGAACAGGAACGCCCATATCTCCAAGCGTTTTTTTCGTCGCATCTTTATCGCCCGCAAGATCAACCGCGATCATATTTGTTTTGTCGGTTGTTGTAGCTTGTATGCGTTGTTGATTTACGCCGTAACCGAGTTGAACAAGCGAATATTCATTGAGTCGTATGTATGGAATTCCGCGTCTTTCGGCTTCATCAACAATTGAACCTGTGCTTGGACCAAAGCGGACATCTTCACGAATCTCACGCATTTCCTGCACATCTTCGGCGATTGATTCTTTTATTTTTTCAATGTCTTTGCCTTCATAAAGATCAAGAAAAAGTCTGACCGCCGAACGTGCTGCAAAACGTCCGACTTCTTCTTCCATATAAGCAAAAACGACGTTGTAAATTCCTTCTTCTTCGGTCTGACGAGTTCTTCCGTAACCGACATCCATTCCCGCCAGCGTCTGTAATTCGAGTGCGAAATGTTCGATAACGTGTCCCGCCCAAGTTCCTTCTTTAACACGTTTCAAAAATCCACCCGGTTCGCCATAACTGCAACCGTGAGTTTCTAAACTTGGCATAATTTTATTCATACGCCCGTAAAAACCACGAATTTTATTGGTTGGCTTTTGCTCAAAATCTCCAATATCAAGCCGCATAATGATGAGCTTTTTCCAATAACCACTCCAATAATTTTGACCGCGTAATGTTCTGATTTCTAAAATTTGCATATTTTGTTGATTGTTAATTGTTGATAGTTGATTGCTAAAATTAACTTTGAAATTTAATTAACATTTAACTATTCACATTTTTAATTAATATCCGGCAATAAAAATTCTTTAGTTGGAGTTATAGGGTTTCTAGCAAAAAAATCGTAGCGTAGTCCATCACCAAGTATGTGAATTTTTGCACCGCAAACACTGAATGATTGAAAATCATCAACTTCGGCAATTTCGTTATAAGAAATTTCTGAACCGTCAACTATTGTTACAGTTCCCTCTCCAAAAACTTCCAGAATTCCCTCTTTATTTAAAATAATCGCTGTATTTTCGTCAATTCCGATTCCGAGATTGTATGGATTATATGAAACCGCAGTGATCAGACGGCTCATTCGCCCGCGTTCGGTAAAATGCTGGTCAATGATTATGTTTTT
>JBGTHN010000669.1:0-4808 GCA_041746235.1 Pyrinomonadaceae bacterium
TAACGTGAGTTCGATATAAGAAAAGACACCAAAGGTAAGATATAATTAGGTTTACAAGACAAAATCATCAACCTAAGGAGTCTTTTCAATGGATAGATTAACAATTTTTTGTGAGATTGACGACTTTTGCCAGCAGTTTGAGCCGATATTTAATCAACAGTTACTTGCTGATGGGACTCGTCAACGAATCAGATCAAGTAAAATGTCGAAGGCGGAAGTGATGACGATCTTAGTTCTTTTTCATCGGTCGGGATTTCGTGATCTGAAAAGGTTTTACACGAAAGTGGTTTGCAAGTATTGGCACAAGGATTTTCCTAACCTACTGAGTTACAACAGGTTTGTTGAGTTGCAGAGAGATTCGCTCGTCTTGCTCGCTGCATTTATGCAGACACGTTTGGGAGAATGTTCGGGAATCTCATTTATAGATTCGACGAAGTTAGCAGTGTGCAACAACTTGCGGATCAAACAGAACAAGGTTTTCAGAGATGTGGCAAAAAGAGGAAAGACGACGACGGGTTGGTTTTACGGGTTCAAGATACATATAGTTGTGAGTGATTGCGGTGAGATCTTAGCGTGGCAGATCAGTTTGGGAAACGTTGATGATAGAAAGCCTGTGCCAAAAATGGCAAAGCGTTTGTGGGGCAAGTTATTTGGGGATAAAGGCTATCTTTCAAGCAAGTTAAGCGAACTTTTAGGTGAGCAGAATGTGCAGCTAATAACAAAGTTGAGAAAGAATATGAAGAATAAACTGATGCCATTGTTCGACAGATTATTATTGCGAAAGAGAGCGATCATTGAAACGGTCAATGACCAATTAAAGAACATCTCGCAGGTCGAACACAGTCGCCATCGGTCGATCTGGAACTTCTATGGCAATGTCGTCGCCGGATTGATCGCTTACACATTTCAAGAAAGAAAACCAAATCTTCGCTTAAGAAAAGATTTGGTTCTAAACTAATTCTTATATCGAACTGACGTTATTTCTAATAAATCAAAATACTTCGGCACAATATCGTTTCGATTCGTTTACAACCGACAACGGCTTACCTCAGAACGGTGTGCGGGGAATTGCTCAAACTTCCGATGGTTATTTATGGTTCACTACATTTGATGGACTGGTCAGATTTGACGGCAATCGCTTTACAGTCTTTGATAAAAACAATACCGAAGGAATTTACGGTAATAGGTTTATTTCGTTATATGTAAGCGAAGATGGCACTATGTTTGCCGGAACTGAAAACAACGGACTAACAGTTTTGAAAAATGGTAAATTCAAAACTTTTACGGAAAATGAAGGTCTTCCTTCCAATTCAATTGTAGAATTTTCCAAAGATTTGAAAGGTGAGTTTATTATTGAGACAGCAGATGGCAGCAGTTATTTTCACAATGAAAAGTTTGTTCCTATACCGAATTCTCAAGTTATCAATAACGGAAATTATTTTCACGGTTTAAAAGGTGATCTATGGCTCTACGATGAAAACGGCGTTCGACAGATCGCACCTGATAAACGCGAAACTTTTTATTCCATAAAAATTGAAGCTTACAATGAAAAACTCAGCGGAATAGAATTATTTGAAGATAAAGACGGCTATCTATGGTTTGGCGATTTGAATGGTGTTTATCGTTTAAAGGACGGCGAGATAAAAAAATACGGCACGGCTGAAGGTGTGCCGTCACGAATCAGTTTGCGTCCGATGACTCAGGAGGCGGATGGTTCGATCTGGTTTGCTTCCGGTTTGCCATGGGTAAAAGGTGTCGGCGTGGTGCGTTCCAAAGATGGACAATTTATAACTTGGGATGAAAGCGTCGGCTTATCAAATTTATTTGTTGATAAGATATTCATAGATAATGAAGGCACGATCTGGGTTTCAGGTGACAAAGGTATAAATCATTTGCAAAAAGAGTTAATAAAATCCTACTCGATTCGCGACGGTTTGATCTCCAGCGAGGTTTATCCGATCTTGCAAACACGCAACGGCGATATATATGTAGGCACGACGCAAGGATTAAGCCGTTACCGTGAAGGGAAATTTAGCGACGCGGTTGTTAAAAATTCCAAAGGCGACAAAATTCAAGTTACGGCTTTGGCTGAAGATAAAAATGGTCGTTTGTGGATCGGGACACTCGGAGATACGTTTCGATTTGAAAACGACAGACTTGAAAAAATTCCCGAACTCGAAAATATAACAGCGTGGGCGATTTATTTTGATAGTGCCGAAAATACATGGATCGGGACGGAAAAAGGCTTATTTCTTTTTCGCGAAGATAAATTTATTGCCAAATATACGACCTCCGAAGGTTTGCCGGACAATGATGTGAAAATTATTTACGAAGACCGCGATGGAGTGCTTTGGATCGGCACTTACGGCGGATTGGTTAAAGTAGAAAGTGAAAAAAGAAGAAAAGGTGAAAAGGAGAATGAGCAACTTCAAACCAATCTTTCCCAACCTACTGACTTTCCAATCTCATTTTCTGTTTTTACATCTGAGAACGGTTTGGCGAGTGATCGTATTCGGACGATCTATGAAGACGCGGACGGAACTCTCTGGATCGGCACTTACGATAGCGGTTTGTCACGTTTTCGTGACGGGAAATTTTTTAATTACACTGTCGAGAACGGACTTTTTAACAACGGCGTTTTTCAAATACTCGAAGACGAAAAACAAAATTTTTGGATAAGTTGTAACAAAGGAATTTACAGAGTAAAACGAAAAGAATTGGAAGATGTTGCCGCCGAACTTTTTGTCAGTCCACGCACAATTGATCATCACCGTGCAAATATTTCCGCCAAACTCAACCTCAAAGGCAAAAACGCCCTGCTGACTTTTGCTTTGACCAACAAATCACAAATCTAACCACAAAATAGGCAATACTACCTATCCGAAATTAGGCATAACTACCGATGTCCGAGCCTTCGTGTGTCTGTTAATTTATTGAGGCTAAAGTATTTTGTCCTAAAGATTTTGAACAAAAAAATGTCATTTTTGATCGTTGATGATAATGCTGTGATGCGTAGAACGATTCGGCGTGTCGTCGAAGAATTCGCAGGTGAAATTATCGAGTGCGGTGACGGTGCAAAGGCATTAGAGGCTTATCAAAAAAATCTGCCTGATTGGGTTTTGATGGATGTCGAGATGTCCGACAAAGACGGTTTGACGGCGACGCGTGAAATTTGCGACGAATTCTCATCAGCAAAAATCGTGATCGTTACCAAACACGGTGATACCAAGATCCGCGAAGCGGCACGAAATGCAGGTGCAATTGGTTATGTGGTGAAAGAAAATCTCCTTGAACTGCACGGGATCATAAAAAACTATGTCAGTTAGTCAAAAAATTATGCGAAGAAATTTTATTATTTTAATATTCTGTTTTGTCATTTTAGCGTTTGGCTCAACGGCGGTGCAGGCGGGAGATTTTATTGTTACGACTTCTCAGGACAGAGATGGAACTTGTGTTTCAAACGGCAATTGCAGTCTGCGTGAAGCCGTCAAAGCGGCGAACGCTGTCGGCGGAAATAATAATATTTACTTTCCGCAGTTTCTCGACGGACAGACATTCGATCTAACGCTTGGCGAACTGGTCTTTCACAACGGAACTCTCAACATTCAGGGTGCGTCGCGTTATTTCGTCCATATCCGGGGCGTAAATTCGCGTATATTTTCCGTGGTCAATGCCGCCAGACTCGAACTGCGTAACCTGAAGCTGACGAACGGCAACGGCACCGGAGGATTATCGGGCGGAAAAGGCGGTGCGATTTATGTGGAAAGCAACAGGAATTGTGTGCTGCTGCTTGACGGAGTTATGGTAAGCGGCAATACGGCAAACAGTTTCGGCGGCGGTTTGATGGTGTCCGGTACGATAACTGTTGAGAATTCTTCGATCGTCAATAACCGTTCGGTAAATTCTTTTGGCGGCGGAGCATATATTGGACCCGGCGTATCAACGGTTCGCAATGTGACCGTCAGCGACAACCGAGCCAGAGATGTCGGCGGCATATATTATCAATCGGCGATTACCGGCAATAGTCTGAGGATGGAATATATCACCGTTTCAAACAATAGCTCCGATGAATATGGTTCGGGCGGTTTCGGCTGCAACGGGAGGATCGGGCTGTCCGCTACAATGAGCATTTTTTACGGAAATACTAATCGTAATGGTTCGTTGGCTAATCCAAATGTTGACGACAACTGCCAGTTGGGCGGTGCCAATCAGATCGGTCCGAACAGTCCAAACCCGAATTTCGGACCTCTTACATTCGATGGAACGCGACCGCATTATCGTCCGCTTCTTCCGGGAAGCGGAGCGATTGACGCAGGCGTTGCGACCGGTTTTCCGTCAACCGACATACGCGGTTTCGGGCGTGCGACCGACGGCAACGGCGACGGTCAATTCATCAGCGACCTTGGTGCGTATGAAGATCCATCAATGGTCACGAACACTGGCGACGATTCGATCATCCCCGGAAGTTTGAAAAGGATGATCGTGAGCAATCCGCCGAACAGCGAGATCATTTTCGATCCGATTTTCTTCAATACACCGCGAACGATTCAGATACTCGGCTTCCCACTTTCCATTGATAAAAATCTGACAATTATCGGTCCGGGGGCAAATCTTTTAACGATTCAGCAGAGTAATCAATTGGGTGTTTTCTTTATTGGTGCCGGAAAGACGCTCACTTTATATGATGTGAAACTCAACGGCGGAAGCACTAATCGGACGGTTCAAAACTACGGGACGTTTAACGCCGGTGGCATTGTTGTTTCCGGCAATCAGGTCGGCGGGATGTCTAACGCAGCGGGTGCGTCCAG
>JBGTHN010000670.1:0-7498 GCA_041746235.1 Pyrinomonadaceae bacterium
CAAACACAAAATGGATCGTAATTGCAGTTGTCGCAGGAGCGGCGGCGGCGGCGATATTAATTCCTTTAAGTAAGCGTTGTCGCAATGAAGGCAATAACAGTCTTTGTCTTTGATTGATTTGTGAATTTAAATCAACAAAAGTATTTGGAAATAAATTTTCTTTAGAAAATCTTTAATTTCGGTCTTTTGTGTTTGAATTCCTGTATCTCTCAAATGCAGGATTGAGTTGGATGGCTCGCTCGAAATGTTTTTCGGCGAGTTGTCTCATTCCAACATTTTGCAAACGAAGTCCGAGCATCCAATAAAAAAGTGGATCGTTTGGAGTCATTTGGTCGGCTTGTTTTTCTAAAGTCAACGCATCTGCGGTTTGACCTGATGATGTTGCCGCACCCGCGAGGAAATTTTTAGTTAGAGGAAGTCCGGGGTTTTGCTTGAGTGCTTCGTTCCAAGATGAAACGGCTTTTTCTTTTTGTCTGAGTTGCCAGAATGACACGCCTTTTTCTTCGAGAGCGAGAACGAGATCAGGTCGCACAGCTAAAGCCTCATCGAAACTTGTGATCGCTTGCTCATAAAATCCGAGACGGTTCAGGATCGCACCACGATAATATAAACTCAAGGCTTTGCCCTGTCCGTCTTGATGTTCAGCGGCTTTTCCCAATAAATTAACCGCTTCTTTAGTATTGCCCGATAGATATTCAAACCAAGCGTGTTTTGATATTGCTTGTTTATTGGTAAATAAACCATAGTTTGAAGCGGTGCGAAAATATTTTATACCTTCGGCGATATTTATTCGGTCATCTTGGCTTAACCATTGGCTAGGATTTGTTTGGGCAAGAGCAAGTTCGTCGGGAATTCGGACGCTTTCAAATATACTGGCTCCGGCTGATTCATTGTAGCGAATCCAACCGCTGTGAATATTTAAACCGATCCAAACCAATGCCAGACTTCCGAATATCCATCCCGCTTTTTTAATTTTGCCGGACGATTTTAAGTTGAACTTATAGAAAGACAGGTTTTTAGCTGAGATCAATCTCCACGTTCTAAGAGCGAGGAAGGTTGTAACTGTCGCAATTCCGAGTGCCATCAACATCGGAACAAGTTGATAGACATCCCAGACGGCAAAATAACTCGCTGCAAAAATGAATGCGGCGGCAACGTCTTCCGCCCAAGTCAGCGAGTAATTTTTCTTAATTGTCTGCTTAACTGTAATTGCAGGTTTGCCAAAACCGAAATATAAAGCGTCGTTCGGACAGACGCTGATGCAATCCATACATTTCATACAGCCTTGGTCAACAACCATTCCATATTGTTTTACTTCGGCGTGAACCAATACATTTGAAGTGCAGGTTGCCGTGCAATGTCCGCATTGATTGCAATCTTCCGTAACACGAATTTTTCCGGGTGCAATTTTATCCGCAAGACTGAAAAATCCGCCGTAAGGACACGCATACGTGCAAAATCCTTTCTGTCCGAGAAAATATACCGTCATAAATCCGCAGATAAATAGAAATGGAATGGCAACGGCAATTGGTGGAAATGTTGCCCAAAACTCGGTGGTTATTATATGATTTGTAAAATTAGGAAAAAGTGGTTCGGTTTCCGGCTTTACAAAATATCGTGCAACGGTCGGATAGACAAACATATAAAGTGCAACGATGAGCGGCACGAAAACAAGCAGCCTCGAACGAAACGGCTTTGGTTTGAGTCCCATTTTTTTCAGAAGCCAACCGCAAAAATCCTGAAGTGCGACAATATGACAACCCCAACCGCAAACAAAACGCCCGAAGATCAGAGTCGCTAAGATCGCCAGAGAGAAGAAAATAAATCCCGCATTAATCGCTCCGGTTTGGAGCGTTTCCATAGATTCCGAAGGCTCGATCGGTGAGATCGTTGTTCCCATTACAAGCCATTGAATAACGTGTGCGATCATCAACAAAGTCAGCGTAATAAGTGCCAAGGCTCGCCAACGACTCGTCTTTGAATTACGAATACCGTTTTCCTGCGTTCCCGAATTCTTCAGAATTGGAAGTGATACAGACCGTTGTTTTTTTACTTCTATTTTGCTTTCGCAACCACTTTTCATAAATTAATTTCAATTCTGCACTGGAACAAATACAGAAATACATACTATACTTGACTTGATAAAAGCCCCTAAAAGAGTGTATAACAAAAGTAACACCTACGAAACCAATACAAATTAGATTATTAGTTTAGAAGCCCAAGCGGCAGGAAGTCAAAATTATGTTAAAACCAATTTTTATCGCTTTGCTTTCATTTCTTTTACCTTTTAGTAGCATTTCATTCAATTTATTTAGTGGAAATGACAAAAGTGAAAGTAAAGCAAATACAGGAACCCTTGAAAAAATGATCGTAGCGAATGGTAATGTCGCTATGGAGCTTGATCTGAATCGGCTCAACGGAAAACAAGATAACGCAAAAGTATCTAAAGGAAATCAAAGACTTGCAAAACAATCAAATTTGAGTAGATTGCAGTTCGATATTGAAACCGAATCCTTTTTTACTGTCATCGTTTACAATGACGAACTCCGTGGTCCTACACCAAGTTCAATGAATATTATTCCTAGAAGTAATCCTTCTCTGCCGTCCAAATTAAGTGCTTCGTTTGATCAACTTTTGATCGAGCAAATGCCTTTTGGTGAAGAGCATGAGTTGGTTATTCGTGATAGAAAATCAGGATTTATCTTTTTCACTATTGAAGGACATCTATTCAAATACGATTCAACTGAGCAAAATTTAAATATGAATTCGGGTCGCATACGTATCTCGAAAGAATTTGCCCAAGCAATGGGTCGCCCAAATGAAGCCGGAACAGTTGTCGGAAACATAGATGTTAATGCAACTTTGCGAGCAATCGAAATTACGGAACTGGTTGATGGCGAAATACAATCTAATGTACTGCCAGCCGGAGCCGGTAAACCTGAAAATGCCGGAACAAGACCGGGACCTGATGTTGTTGTTGGAGACGTTTTTAATCTGACAGATTTTGGTGGTAGTGGAACGAAAGTCGGACTTGCGTTAGGAACTACTTCTTGCAATTACGGAACTGAAAATCTTAACTGGTTTCAATTACCGAACAATGATCATCCGGTAATTCCGCAAAACCTCTATCGAATGAGTTCAGATGGAACACGCTTTGAGCAGGTTGGTCAATCTCAAGTTAAACACGCATTCACAGCCTTGACTCAAAATCTTTGCGGACTTGGTTGTAATGGAACGGGCGGCAGCCGACTTGGATCAGGTTGTTCAGATCCATATTCAGCCAGTTTAAACTCAGGACCGAATCTTGGTTCAAAAGCATGGATCAATCCATTTACAGGTTTTTATCCGCGTGGAGATTCAGGATCAACAAATCCAAATACTCATAGTGGACATTCGCACGATGGAACAACACACAGGATTTTGGTTGAACAGAATGATCTTAATACCCAAATGAATGTGGGAGCAAAATATTTTGCTGAAGGACAATATGTTACACCACACGAATATCAATGGTGTCAGTCAAATCCAACTCAGTGCCATATGAACAATAATGTCTCTTACAGAGAATACACTGTAAGTGGTACGAGTCGTCCATTTGGTTTTTCACCTGTAGGTTCGACCGTAAGGGAAGCAGCCGCAATTGAGGGTTGGACGGGATCATCTAGTAGTCGTCTTCAACCGGATGCGACAAATGATGGAATTGGAACAGTTGCATATAAAGTAACGGAAACTTCTCCGGGAGTTTGGCATTATGAATATGCGATCTATAACCAAAACTTGGATCGCGGGATTCAATCATTTAGCGTCCCTGTTGGAAATGGAGTTTCGTTAACCAACGTCGGTTTTTACGCTCCACCACAGCATCCGGGTTCGTTAAACGATGGAAGTATGAATAATGCCGGATTTAGTTCGACACCATGGAGTCAAAACCGAACAACTACTAATTTGACTTGGAGTTCGGAAACATTGGCACAAAATCCGAATGCGAATGCGATCCGTTGGGGAACGATGTATAACTTCCGATTTGATTCGACGAGTCCTCCACAAACGACGAATGCAACAATCGGATTCTTTAAGACAGGTTCTCCGATTATGGTTCAAGTTCAAGGTCCGAGCGGTCCGGCAGTTTCTGCCGCATCTGTATCAGGTCGTGTAACATCGAGCGGCTCTGGAGTGCCTTTTGCTCAAGTATTGGTTGAAAATCCAGGCTTAGGCGGCAATGAATACAGAGCAACTACAAATCAATTCGGCTATTACCGCATTGATGGTGTTATAACAGGTCAGACATATATGATAAGTGTGGAATCAAAAGGATATGACTTTACACCACAGCAGATGCAAATTAATGACAACATTACTGGTTTGAATTTTGAGGCTAATCCGTAGTATTTAAGCCTATAAGGTAGGAAATGCAAGGCGAACTTCGGTTCGCCTTTTTTTTTACGCTACAAGTTTATCGAAATTATAGTTGAATATTTCTTTCTCGTTCCATAACAACCAACAGTTTCCAATAAACTCTTGTAAAAATGAAAATGCCCCCGACAGGACACACCGTAAAAATGACAGATAGATTTAATAGAATCTTTATGAGAACGCTCCGGCAGTTAAGAGATTTGAGAAGATATTCGGTAACAATCAACAATCCTAAACAAGTGAACATCGCAACTGATGGCGGAAAACAGGTTAATGTTGAAACCTTCAAATAAATATGAAGATAATTATTTAATGATTAACCAAGTAATTAGTCGAAAATTTGAAGATTCAAATAAATCCTTGTTAGAATCAACTAATGTGCCGCTTCTTCCGGCAAAAAGATTACCTGCATTCTTTTGCTTAAAATTATTCTTTATGTCAAGCAATGCAGATTTGAGAAGTTCGTCATAGAAATTCATATCTTCGCCATTTTTTGTTTCTTGATTAAACTGCTTACATAGTTCATCCAAAGGCTCATCGTTGCCGCTACAAAGCGAACGAAAGGTTTCGAGCATTTGTTTGGCTTGCACGAAGCTATAAAATACTGTGCCATCGCTTTTAATATAAATTAAATAGAATGGTTGGAGCGGATTAACTTTTTCGGCTTGCCCGACAACTTCCTTTTGTTCAAAACAAAAAATAACGCCTGTTGGATTATCTTCCGTTGATGGTGCAACCGCATAAATTCCAAAAGGTGCATTTCGGAGTTTTCTACGGTTTTCGTCAAGTTGATCGGCGAGTTCCGCTCTAAAATCATCAAGTGAAAAATCATTGAGTGCAATCGTTTCTTCAAAATCTTCCAAGTCGGGAATGTCGTCTTTGAATCTCAAGAGTTGTTTGTCCCGATAATTTAGATCATCTTCGGCAAGTTTTTTAGTTTTATCAGGTAAAAGTATGTTATCGCTTGTCGTGGTCGAAACATCTACTAAAGCCATTCTCGCCTCAATGCGATTATTGAGATTGATATATTTGTTCAAATCGTCTGTTGCCCAAAAGTTTATGAGTTGAACATATTCGTTGATACTTCCCAAACGATCAATCCGCCCGAAACGCTGAATCAGACGCACAGGATTCCAATGTATGTCATAATTGATGACACAAGCACAATCCTGTAAATTCTGTCCTTCGGATATACAATCTGTTGCGATCAAAATATCAATTTCTTCATCCTGTGGCATTGTCGGAACTTTATGTCGGTTCTTTGAAAACGGCGAGAAGTTCGTCAGAATTTCGTTAAAATATGTTCTTCCAAGCGTAGCTTTATTTGCTTTACTTCCCGTTACCAATCCGATGTGAACGCCTAAATCATTTTTTGCCCAATCTTCCAAAGCCTTATAAAGATATTCCGCCGTATCGGAAAAAGCAGTAAATACTACGACTTTCCGATTCGGCTTGCCGTGCAGATTTGTTGAAAGATTCTTTACTTTTTCAGATATTATCTCTTTTAGTCTATGAAGTTTTGCGTCGCGTGAAGTGTCAATTTGTTTTGCTTGACTGGAGATCAAATCTAACTGTTGCTTATCTTCTTTTAATTCCTTTAACCATTTATCAATATCCAATTCGCGTAGATCATATTTAAGTTTCGCACCGATTTGAAAGGCTTCGTTAAGTTCTTCATCTTCACCGTCAAAAACCTCAAACGTTTCCAGATCAAACAAACTTTGCTGCTGAGTTTCCTGAAATAATTTAATCCTTTTTTCGAGGTCTTCAATCTTTCCGATGGTTCTATCTAAAGTAATTGCAAAAGAATTTATCGAACTTTCCAGCCGCTTGAGAAAATTCACCTTCATCATTCCGATTAGGTGATGTTCGCGTTCTACTTGTGAAAAATTCTTAATAAGTGAAGGTTGAATTTCTTTTCGATATTGCGGTTTGATAAACTTTGCCGGATTAAAAACGGATAACTTATAGTTTGAGATCTCATCATTTAATTTATCGAAAGTCATAAACCGACCTTTCGTATCAATCTCGGCATATTCCGATTGTGGCGGAAGTCTTTTCGGAAAATTGCCAACGGCATCTATCGCTTCTTCGTAGTATTTTTCTATGTGTTTTCTTGAACGTGCAATTGTAAGTTCATCAAGCAATTTGAAAAAAGCGGGATTAAGTCTTGTCAGTAATGAACGGCGGTTTCGTGTTCCGTCTGTTTCTTCCGCCCACTCATTAAACTGCCGTTGAGTCTGTGCCAAACTGTCTTTCAAACTCGCAACACCGATCGTTTCCCGAAAAGCGTTATCATCATTTTCGGTCAATAAATAAAGCTGATTTCGCAAATCCTTTCAAATCTGTATTGACGGGCGTTGCCGATAAAAGCAAAACTTTTGTTTTAACGCCTTTTGTAATGATGTCTTCCATCAAACGCTCATAACGGCTTTTCTTTATTCGATTTCCTTCTTCGTCCTTTTTGCCTTTCGTATTGTTTCGGAAATTGTGAGATTCATCTATCACAACCAGATCAAAGTTGTCCCAATGAAATGTTGATAGATCAATGTTGCCGGACATTCCGCTATCACGGCTTAAATCGGTATGCGAAAGCACCATAAAATTGAAACGGTCAGACGAAAACGGATTGAGCATATTTCCGGTGTGTGATTGGTAAACCGTCCAGTTTTCTTTTAGCTTCTTCGGACACAAAACCAAAACATTTTGGTTACGAACCTCAAAATATTTAATGACGGCTAATGCTTCATAAGTTTTTCCGAGTCCGACGCTATCGGCGATTATGCAACCGTTATGTTTTTGAATCTTGCTGATAGCGCTTTGAACGGCAACCTTTTGAAATTGATAAAGTTGATTCCAGATTTGCGTTTGAGAAAGCAGCATCTGAGTTTGCTGCCGCTCGGCTTCGCTTTTCTCCTGCAAAACGCCCTCGAAAAGATGATAAAGCGTTTTCTGGTAAATAAATTCGGGCGAATAATTAGCATAAATTTCGCTCAAATATTGTAAAACTTCGTCTTTGACATCTTCGACAATATCTTTGCTTTCCCACACTTCTTCAAACCACTTTTTCAAATCTTTTCTATCC
>JBGTHN010000671.1:0-4596 GCA_041746235.1 Pyrinomonadaceae bacterium
AGTATTTTCAAACTTAAAACCCCAAAATTGTGAATGAATTAAAAAATCTGCAAACAAAGCAAGTTCTGATTTATAGAGTAAATTTTCCTCAACAATTTGATTTATTGACCAAAAAGAAATCCCCTCAGAATCAATTTCATATTCAATCATCCCACCTACGATACTATAAAATGCTAATACGTCTTTAGATATTAATTTATCAATTTTGAGAAAACTATGGAGTATTTGCTGTTCCGATTTTGGAAAAGTAAGTTGCAAATTATCTTGTTCCCATTTTTCTTTTAAAAATTTGAGTTTCTTATTCAACATATTCAACTCTACTCCGCAACCAATTTTCAATCTCGTCAACTTTCCATTCGTCTGATTCGACTTTCAAAACCAATTCAATCTGCTCACGAATTGACCAGTTTCTCTCAAACCCATTTATTTCAAGGAATTTTCTTAAAATAGTTGTCGCTGTTCTTTTGTTTCCGCCGAGCCATGGATGATTTTTTATTAGTCCGAAAAGAAGTGTCGCGGCTTGTCTTATCACATCGGCTTTCTCATAAATTGCTGAATGTTTTGGTCGTGCCAAAGCAGAATCAATTAAATCTCTACTGTCTATTCCAAAGCGAGTTTCACCCAAACGCTTCATCAAACCGAAATGAATACTGACTGCTTCTTTGTATGAAATATATCTGATTTCATCAGTCGCCAATTTTTTTCATCTCCTCAAAATACTCTTTTTCTTCTTCGACAACTTTATCCAAAAAAGACTCAATTTCGTCAGAAGGCTTGATATATGAGCCATTTATCGCACCATTCTTAAAGGTCAAACTTGCCAAAGTACCTTTCGCAAAACCTTCGCTTTCGCAAAGTTCTTCAGGTAATTCTACAATCCAAGTATCTTTTCTTAACGCAACAGTTTTAAGTTTGTCTTTGTTTTTTGTAGCTTCACTCATTACTTCTCCAAAAATAAATTATCTCCCAAAGAAAATGGATAAACGATTAGTCAGAACAAAATTCTCCGACGCAATCCACTCTAAGCCATCCGCCTGCCGACGCACTTCATTATCAATCGCTTCTCTCACGATTGGATCAACTTCCGCTAAATCTGATGTAAAAAATTTGTTCATATTAAATTATTCTTCTTTCTTAAAAGCCCTCGCTATAATAAAAGCTAGCAAACCAATTAATACTGTCCTAAAAACAAGACCATAAAAATCATTAATCTTTTTTATCTCACTTCTCATCATAACAACATCTCTTTTTAAATTATCAATCGTTTGTCGTGTTTCAATATCGGCATCGGTAGTTTTCTTTGCAGTTTCAGATATTACTGCTTTCTCTTTCATTTGCATTTCTGTAAAGCTAATTGGAAAAACAGTTGGCTGATTCAAAAAGAAAATCAAACTGAACGGTATTGCAGCAATTGCAATATTCTTTTTTATGAATGTTTTTTTTTCGTCTGCTTTGAGGTTAGGGACTCTAATTTTCCCATAAACAATTATTGAAATAAACACGCAAAACAATATTATTACTGATGCATTAATTTCCATTTTACTATCTCCTCTTTATTAAAACTCTGCGTCGCAACCAATTTTCAATCTCGTCAACTTTCCATTCGTCTGCTTCCACTTTCAAAACCATTTCGATCATATCTTCAATATTATAAATTAAATCATAACCGTTTGATTTAAGAAAAATTCGCATTAAAAATGTTGCAGTTCTTTTGTTTCCACCTTTCCATGGATGATTTTTGATGAGTCCAAAACAAAGTGTTGCTGCTTGGCGAATAATGTCGGCATTTTCATAAACTGCTGATTGCTTTGCTCTCGCTAAGGCAGAATCCAGCAAATGAGAATTATCAATGCCAAATCGAACTTCTTCCCATTTCCACATCAATTGAAAATGAAACCATACTGCTTCATCGAATGTGAGATATTTTATTTCGTCAGTCGCCAATTCTTTTCATTTCCTTATGAAACTCGTAATCTTCCTCAAGTATCTTTTCTGCAAATTCCTGCAATTCTTTTGATGGTGGTCTGATGAATTTTGCATCAATTCCGCTTGCCTTTATGGTTAAACTAACAAGCGTTCCATCGGCAAAACCTTCTCTGTCACAAACCTGTTTTGGCAGACGCAAAATCCAAGTATCTTTTTTGGAGTTTCCGTTTTCTCCGCTTGCTTCGGCTACATCAATTTCTAAATCTAATACTGCTGACATAATTTTCTCCGAATTTAATCTTAGTCTGAATTTTAACCGAATAATTATTTATTCACAAAACATTAAACTTCAATAACTCAATTTGAATTTTAATTAAATAAATAACAGATTTACATAAAAAGACGGTTTGAATTGTTCAAAATTCAAACCGTCTTATAATTTTTGCATTTAATGACTATTGTGCAATTTCAGTAGTTCTTTGCGGTTGAAATTGCAGTTTGTTCTCGCCTTTTTTGATATTTACGGATGAACTCCAGATCGCGAAACTGTTTCCGACTTTGTGAATTCCAAATAAATAATAATTTTTTGGTTCAATATTTCCAATTTCAGCTTTTCCGGCGGAATCGGTTAAAACGTCATATTTTATATGGTCATTGATTGCATTTAACGCCTTTTGATTAAACTCTCTGTATTTGCCCGGATTTAAGACCGACATTCCAAACGAATTTACCAGACTCTGATTTTCAATTCTTTCTAGTTTGGCTTCCCGCAAAATGCTCTCTAAATCTTTGTCCAACAAATAAAATTTTTCATTTCTTACACTCTGAACTTTTCCGTTTTTGTCGGCAACTTTTGCTTCCAAAGTAACTTTACCTTTATCGTCCGCAGGTTCATTTTCAATTACTTCGGTCTTTGTATCGGGTGATATTTGTTGTTCATTAACCGGAGTTGGTGCGGTTGTAGTTTCGCTTTGAACAATTGTTGTATCTGCCGGTTTTGTTGGATTTCTGTCATTTACAGTGGTTGCTGGTCGGTCTTGAGTTATATTGACATTGACATTGTCATTTGCATTTTCATCGTTACCACTCATTAATGTAAACAATAAAAATATCAACAATGCTCCAATAATAACCACTGGAACAATAACCCATTTTGGAAATTCTTCCCTTTCCACCGGTGTTGGTGTAACTACCGCTCTTGTTGTTTCTGTTCTGATCGGATTTATCGGATTCCCGCAATTAGGACAAGATTCCGCTGATGAAGAAACTTCTTTTCCACATTCATTACAAATAGTTAATGCCATATTTTTCTACCTTCCCTTTTTTAAATTTGTTAGCGATCAATAAATTAAATTAATGATCATTTTATCAGAGATATTGTAGCAGTTTAACATTAAATATTCTTGTAAAATTTCTATTTATTCTTAAACACTAAATTTTTTATTTAAGAACCAACCGACCAAAGATGTGATCGCTCCAAGCACAACAAATACAATTGCAAATTCGATCTCAGCAGGAACTTCCGAGCCTTGGTAGCCGAGATGCCAACCGAACATATAATTTAAGAAGCTAAGCAAAGCGACGAAGATAAAGGCGAATCCGGCTAGTTGAATAATCACAATAATAAAGTTTTTCATATAAATTTTTTTCCTGTTTTTTCTTTAATGAACGACTCAATTTTTATTTATTGCAATTTGAATTTATTTATTGAATTTTTAGAGATCAATTTTCAAAACAAGATTTGTGCCGACTACATCGCCATAAGGAAACTCCAATTCGCCGATCTTTTTAAAACCAAGTTTTTGATAAAATTTCTGAGCTTTTAGATTTTCTTCCCAGACTCCAAGCCAAAGTATTTGATAACACTTTTCTCGGGCGATCTTGTAACATTCTTCCATTAATTTTTTACCGACATTTTTCCCTCTCGCTCTTTCTAAAATGTAGATTCTTTGGAGTTCGATAGCATTTTCATCTTTGACACAATCAGCCGGAGAATTCTCTCGAAGTTTGGCGTAACCGACTGCTTTTCCCTCACTTTCGGCGATAATAAATGTCGAATTTTCATCGTTTATTTCGTCTCTTATTTGCTGCAAATTGAAACTTTTCAAAACATAATCCGCCAGATTTCCGGATTCATCCTGTTCGTAATATGCTTCGTAAAAAGTTGTGATACCGAGTGCGGAAATTATGTTTGAGTCGGAAGTTGTAGCTTGGCGGATATTTACATTCATTGATAAAAAACGGAATGTCGGCAATTTACCTGCATTCCGTCAAAAAGTTTTGAATTAATTGCTGAATTCTCTGATGACCTGACTGATTGATTCTTTCGCGTCGCCAAAAAGCATACGCGTGTTTTCCTTGAAGAAAAGTGGATTTTCAACTCCTGCAAATCCCGAAGCCATCGAGCGTTTGAGAACAAAAACGGTTCTAGCAAAATCGGCGTTAATTATCGGCATTCCGTAAAGCGGACTTCCTTCATCTTCGCGTGCGGCGGGATTGACGACATCATTTGCACCGATGACGATTGCCACATCAAAATTTTCCATACGCGGATTTACCGAATCCATTTCGAGCAGAACATCATAAGAAACATCGGCTTCAGCAAGCAAAACATTCATATGTCCGGGCATACGTCCGGCAACCGGATGAACTCCGTAAACACCTTCTGCA
>JBGTHN010000672.1:0-4016 GCA_041746235.1 Pyrinomonadaceae bacterium
AAAAATCCAAACGAATTTTTGCCGACCTTCCCTGTTAATTTTGCCGCCACATCAGGATCAATTATTGTTCGTGAATAAAAAACCCGGATCGGCGTTTGAAATATATCCGCTCCTTCTAAAAAGAATGGACGTTTTTCATTAAAGAAAACCGGAAATCGGCGATTTGCCTCAACTATCGGAGCATCCGCCTCGATCTCTGCAAAATCAGGATTTATCGCCGCATCTAAAGTTATATTCGGCGTAATTGTATATTTAAGAGTTAAACCGATGTCCTTTTTAATGGGCTGATTAACAAATCTTCCTTCGGGAATATTAATATCCGGCACACGCCTGCCTGTTTCGCTGACCGTTATACTTGGAATTATCTCCAATGTCCGTTCGGATTTAATTTCATTAAAGCCTGTGATCTTTCCGTGTTTGATAAGAAAACCCGAAATATTTCGGTCATCCGGCATCCATTGGTCAAACTCATCATTAAAACGGTCAATGTTACGAGCGGCGTTAAAGCCCCACATTTTCCCTTCACCGGCTGAGTATCGCAAAGATTTGAATGGGATTTTTACTTCTACCGACCAACCCCAATCATGAATCATTCCCTTGGATTCCATCACAATATCAACCGAAAAATCCGCACCGCGTCCTTCGGTGTAAATTCCATCTGCTTGGATTCCAAGTGGATTCCAACCCAAAACATACGCCCGCCGTTGATCATTGTATGTATCCAGCCAAACACGAACATTATCTTCGCCAAAAACATCATCACGTTTTGCAACCGTTGCACGAATCTTATCCTTATCATCCCAACATTTAAAAGCGATATATAGATTCTTTTCGTCATACATCATATATGCTTCGGTAGGTTTTGAAGGAGCAATATTATCGCCCGGAGATGTCTGGATAAAATCCTTAAAAGTCGCCGCCCGTGTCCAAATTTCTTCATCAAGCCTTCCATCAATCGTTATTCCATTTTCCAATGAAATTTTCGTAATGTTTATCGGCTTTGCTTTTTCCGGCGGAATTTCTATTCCTTTAGAAGTTTTGTTGGGAATGGCACTTCCATCTTTTTTAACTTCCGCAAGTTCAGCTGTCCCACCTGAACTTTCGACTTCTGTTGGCTGAGGCGTTTGTGCTTTGATGTTATGAATAGATATAAATAAAATCGCTATAAATGCGAATAATTTGCTCATTACTGCACCTCTCTGTATAAATTTCTGTATAAATTAGGGAATGAAAATATATAGAAAGTAAAAAGTAAAAATATCGCAATATTTTGCAATTCTTTATACCTGATAACTTTCGTTTACCTGCTTGTTTTTATTAGGGTATAACAGAAAATAAACTGCATCTGTTGGTTATCTTTAACGAAAAAAGAATTAAAGAGTTTCAAGAATAATTTTTGACTGTAAAACTTGGAAAATCGCTTTACTTTTTACCTTTTACTTTCCGCTTAGTTTTCAATTATTGAACTTTTGGGGCGAACAATTAGTTTGCCATCTGCAAAATCAAAACTATATTCAGCACCGCCTTTACCGACATATAAAGTTTTTGTTTCACCTTTATTTTTAGTAACCTCACCTTTTAACTTTATATTCTCCAAATCAACCGTGCCATTTGTAATCAATGTCGCATTTGCTCCGTCGGGCAAAGTCAAATAAACCTTGCCATCATTAGATTCCGAACAAATCTTCTTGAAATTCCCTTCAAGATAAACATCCCCATCTACCGATTTTGTATCCAATTCACCTTCAAAGCCAATTATGCGAACTACGCCGTCAGCGGAATCAATCTTTAAGTGTCCATAAGAATCGCGGACATTTATCGAATCATTACTACCATTTAACTCAAGTTCCCCACTAACGCCTTCCAGACGTATCTCCCGATTCGTGGAGACCTTGAGATTCGACTTTTTTGGGACAAATACCTCTACACGAACTATGTCATTATCCACCAGCCTTGAATCGGAAGTTATATTTATAACTTCAATTTCTACTGCGGATTTGTCATTGGAAATTTTTGTTTTTACATCTTTCGCATCAATACCTGATCTGGCAATTCTTGAAATCAAGTATTTAACTTCCTGTTTGTCCCAACCGCGAACCAAGACATTGCAATCTTCGGCTTTGATAACTACGTTAGGAATTCCCTCAACTTCAAATGAGCCGGTTTTTTCTTGAATATATGGTGAACGTCGGCTGAGATAAATAGCCTCCGAAGCTCTCACCAAATCTTCTTCCATCTGTTTCTTATTCTTCTCAAACTCAGCTTTTACTTTCTCTGCGTCAAATGCTTCAAATTTTTTAGCATCTATCTTAAACTTTTCAGTGTCTATTTTGATTTTTTCAGCCTCTTTTCTGAATTCCTCTACCTTTGCAGGATCAAATGCTTTAGCTGCCTCTTTTTTCGCTTCAGCGAGAGCTTTTTTTGAATCCTTCATCGCTTTATCAATTTCAACATTCATTTTGCCGACTTCAATATCCATATCCATATCAAATGAATCATCAAAATCATCGGAGGTTTTTTGCGGCAAAAGATTTACTGCCGGATTTGTTGTTCCACCGTCTTTATTGTTGATAGAAAGTCCGCCGTTCACACTACTGAGTTTGATTTTTACATTACCGTTGCCGATTTTTCCGTATAGATCACGTCCGACATAAGTTCCTTTTCTAATCGGCAAACCAAATTCATTGCTGATGCTTCCGTTCATTGTATTTGCCTTAACTGTTGCGTTTGCATTTGATGGAATACTCAATTTCACAGTTCCGTTGACCGTCCCAAGCGAAATTGTCGAATCATCATTCAAATCATCAAAATCCGCATAAACCGTTCCATTCACCGTCGAAAGTTTCGCTGTTCCACGTAAATTAGTCGCTTTTACCGAACCATTGACCGCAGAAACTTCCGTGTAATTGGTCATATTTGAAACGTCAACTGAACCATTGACCGATTCAATTTTGCTTAAAACGGCTGTTCGCGGAACGAAAAGTTCAAACTCAACAGAAAGCCTGTCATCCTTGCTCCAACCTCTGTTTCTCGAATTTTTATAATCGGTTTTCGTTCTAAATGAATCCTGTGTGGCATCAATGTTAATTTCTACGTCTGCTAAACGCTCTTTTGTATTCGC
Source organism: Pyrinomonadaceae bacterium (assembly GCA_041746235.1). GTDB lineage: Bacteria > Acidobacteriota > Blastocatellia > Pyrinomonadales > Pyrinomonadaceae > Aridibacter. The sequence continues at coordinate 3,122 of JBGTHN010000672.1, forward strand.
AGTTTTTGTTGCAATTACTTTGATTTCCGCTTTGTCCCACGATTCGATTTTTATCGAACCATTTAGATTTGAAACCTCTATCTTTCCGTTTTTATTGAATGGATAGCTTTGTTCAAATCGTTCCGTTTCATCTAAAATCGTGTTTTTCGATGTATTTAGATCGTTTGTTGATGTGTTTTGATATTCGTAATTTGATAAATTATTGCTAGATGTAAAAACCGTTCCGGCAAGAAGTAATGATATAAACCAAGACATATTTGTATTCTCCTAAAAAATTGTATCGAATAAATTTTTGTTTTATTTCCTTTATCTAACTACAAAACACCGCAACCTTTTTGTTTATGACAATTTTTTTGATTTTTTTCTCAATTGTTTTGCAATGCTGTAATTCAGATTCAATATGCTAAGATTTCGTTGGTTTGATAGCTTTTTCGGTTTATTTCCATTCAATTTAAATTAAAACAACACTTTATTATAAAGATTCATCTGACACATTTACTTTATACCTTTGATTTGATAATTTTATTTGTTTGATTAAGGTTTTATACGGAGAAAATAATGAATTTAAAACAAACGCAATTGCATATTTTGCACAAGCCTGAAAATTTGAGCAAAAAAGCCAAAACGGGTGTTTCTCTCCATTGTCATACTGAAAATTCCAAAGAAATGTTGGATTTTGTTCCGCATTATGCAGAAAAACTTCCGATTATTTCAGCTTTTTGGAAAAGAGAAAATAAAAAATACATTGAACGCGAAGGCAAGGAAATGAGTTTTTCGACCGCTTATTGGTCACCGCCTTTAACTTCAAATGAAGTTTATGACATTGAAAAAACTCAGATTGAAGACTCAGGACTTAATGCGATTATTTCGATAACCGATCATGATAGCATTGCCG
>JBGTHN010000673.1:0-3746 GCA_041746235.1 Pyrinomonadaceae bacterium
ATTTTCCTCAATCGGATTTTTGTATTTTGATTTTTTATATTCGGCAAATAATTTGTCGCTTCGTTCCAAAAGTTTGTCTGCCGTTTCAATCTTTTTCAAACTTCCCAATGCCCGAATAGCATTGATGCGAACTCGCAAGTCTTTGTCGTTTAAAGCTTTGTCCAAGATCAGTTCCCAAACCTCTGAATTTTCTTCTGTTCCTAAAATTCGGACAGCGTTGGCACGTACAATTGGATTTTCGTCTTTTATAAGTAAATCTTTGGATTGGTCATAAACATTTTTCGCCTTTAATCTTGCCAGAGTATTTAGTGCATCGGCACGGATTCGCCAATCGGAATATCCTAAAAACTTGGCAATTGTCGTTTCAGCATTTTCAGGTTTTGCCCGCAATGTTGCCGTAATTCCCATTAAAATTACATTGGTGCTTGGTGCGGAACGACGATTTGCTTCGTATTCCAGATTGCTCAAGATCGCTTCTCTTAAACTTTTTGATCTCTCATCTTTCTCATTTGCGGCGACAATTTTTCCGGCAGCTTCGATGGCAGAAGAACGAACAGAATCGTCATTTTTATAACTACCCAAAACTTTCAAGATCGCATCCGCACCTTTGATAGATTCAATTTCGCCGATCGCAAAAGCCGCCATTTGCCGAACATCTTCGGATTTATCATTTACCAAAAGACCTTCAAGCATCGGAATCGCGGCTTCATTGCCGATTCTTCCCGCCGCAAGTGCCGCACGTTTTCTGACGAGTGGATTTGCATCTTTCATCAAAGTCTCAAGCGTTTTGTCGTAACGAAGTTCATCTTCGGCTTTCACAATTTCAATGACTGTATCCATTGAAATAGATTTATTTTGAACGGTTTGAGCAAAACCGTTTGAAGAAATTGCGATAAAAATTGCGATAAAAATTGTGCTAAATCGTTTCATTTGTTGACCTTTGTTTATAAAATTTCTGTTTCCGCAAAAAAACACGAACACTTAAAATTATTTTGAAGTTTCGTGTTTCATTAAATTAACTTTTAAATAACTTTATCTATTGTCTCTGTATTTTACAGCTCTGATTTCTACTTCGTCACGTATGTTTTCAGGCAAAACTATTTTTAATTTCAATGGATTTTTTTCATCTTCAACGATTTTAATATCTTCGGTTGAAAGATTCTCCAAAATCGTATCTATTCCATAAAGCGGAATGCTGGCTTTACCTTTTTTGTTTTCAAATTCATAAGGAACGACAAAAAGCCTCTCAATGCGTCTTCTGCCGATTCTAAAAGTTACGGAAACGGTTGCCGAATTTACCAGTGTAACTTTTGAACTGCTAACATTTAACGGAACTTGTTGAGCCGTGAAGTCACCTTTTCGACCACTTAAATCTATTTTCTCAGTTGAGACAAAATCAAGTGATCCGACAAAACTTCGAGGTCCACGAACCCGAACTTTTGCGGGTAAAACTTTTGGTGTTCCATAGATTTCATAGCCGTCGGCAACTTCGCCTTCCGTTTCGGGTTCAACAGGAACATCATATTCCTCAACTTTCTCCAATTGGACAGCAATTTTGTCGGGTTGAATTTCATCGATCTTTACGCCAGCCGGAAGATCAATCACAACATTTTGCGGCGTGATCTGAATCGTTCTGTCGCCTTCGGCAATGTCAGTCAGATCAAGTGAAATAACCAGATTATTCGGGTTTAACTGCTCAACCTTACTTTTATCGCCGGTAATGACCAAATCAACTTCTTGCACCGGTGAATTGGTTATTTGCAATTCGTTGGAAACAAGCAAATTGAGCGTAACTTCTCTTATGCGTGTCGTTTTTGGAGTTTGCAAGCCCGTAACACCAAGCCAGAGAGCAAGCGTTATCACCAAAGCAAAAAGCTTCATCAGCCAATCATCAATAAAAATACGCTTGAGCCAATAGCTGATAAATTTTTGCTGTTGTTCGTTTTTGATTAGTTTTTCCTTTGAAAAATTAAAAATCATTTCTAATCTCTAATAAATTGCCCGACTGCCAATTCTTTTTCCGCCTCTTTGATCGGTTCAGCTTTTGATAGTTTTGTTTCTTCCGAATCTTTTTTCTCATCGCTTATCAAACGGATATTCATTGATGTAAGCAAAAGTCTGCGAAGTTGTTTTGTGTCGAGGTTACGACGAAGTTCGCCATCTTCGACAAATGAAATAAGTCCGGTTTCTTCGGAAACAACAATCGAAATCGCATCAGTTCCTTCCGTTACGCCGATCGCCGCCCGATGTCTTGTGCCGAGTTCACGCGAAATACTGGGATTTTTTGTAAGTGGCAAAAAGCAAGATGCGGCGGCGATTTTTTCCTGACGAACGATGACCGCACCATCGTGCAGAGGTGTTCCCGGATTAAAAATTGTTACAAGCAGATCGTAACTAAGTTTTGAATCAAGTTGAACGCCCGCGTCTATAAAATTCCGCAAACCGACTTCGCGTTCAATAACAATCAATGCTCCCGTTTTTGTTGCCGCCAGAGTCGTTGCCGCTAAAACTATCTCATCATAAACCGTTTCACCAAGTTGTCCGCGTTGACGGCGAATTATCGGAAAACGCAGACGATTCCCAAAATAAATCAACGCTTGGCGAATTTCCGATTGAAATAAAACGATAATTAATACACCGATGTAAAATACGGCGGAACGCAAAACAAATTCCAAAGTCGCTAAATCCTGAGAAACTGCGAGCCAGTAAAGCAGTGCAAGAATTACAATTCCAACCACCGTCGGCACAGCACGGGTTCCACGCAACAGACGCAAAATAACATAGACGATGACGAACACGATCGTAATGTCCAGCACGGAACGGACTGTGGTCAAAGCCGGAATGTAATCATTTAAATCCATAAAATCGGAATCAATATTTTCGTTCTAAATCTGTGCAATCTCCCTATAAAAGAATATCATACAAATTTTCGGTTTTGTTTGTTTCTTTTTCGTTAATAAAATTCAATATTTGACACGAAAAATTTAAGATGCACTTTTTTGGCTTTTCGGATGGCTTTTAATTCCTCTGCCTAATTCTTCCCCGTTGCAAAAAGCCGACAAATTTTCCATTTACATCCAAAACTCCCAGAACTCCGATTCCATTGATTCGTAATAATTCTTTTGCTTCGATGAGGGAAGTATGGGTTTCAACAAAATGATCTTCCCGCACAGGTCGCATAATTTCCTGAATTTTTGTTTTGTGCCATTTCTCTCTCGGCAAATTATCTTTCAGATCTGCGAGCAATAAAAAACCGTATAGCTCTCTGTTTTGAGCAACAGGAAAAATGTCTTGGCGATGAAGCGGCAAAATATTATCAATAAACTGCATAACATTTGTTTCTGGTTTGACCGAAATGGGCAATTCCATAACATTTTCAACTAATAGGTTTTCAAAACTATTTACCTGACGGATTATTCCAAAAGCTGAATCAAACAAAAATATACCGACCAAAATCGTCCAAAGTCCGTTCAACAAATCTCTGCTGAGAAGAATTATAACGATTCCGAAAACTATCAAAGCGACGGCGATTATTTGTCCGAATTTTCCCGTTATAATTGTTGCTTCGTTCAAATTCTTCCCGCGTCGCCACAAAAAAGCCCGCAAAACTCTGCCGCCATCAAGCGGATAACCCGGAAAAAGATTAAATATCGCCAAAAGCAAATTAAGAAAAAACAATACCTGAGACAAAGGCATGAGTATGTTTTTTTCCATTGTTAGAGAAATTTTCCACAACCCGAGAAAAA
>JBGTHN010000674.1:0-3633 GCA_041746235.1 Pyrinomonadaceae bacterium
GAATTTATAGAAAAAATAAAATGTGCCGCGGAATTTGCCGATGTAATCGAATTGCGTTTTGATTGTTTGGGGCAAAATCAGCTTTTAAAATTATTTGCATTTTTAAATACTAAAAAACCTTTGCTTTTTACATACAGACCGAAAGAACAGGGTGGAAAAATCGAAGTTGATAAATTTGCAAGAATTGCGTTCTGGAACGCCTTTGTCAACAATAGATTATTTAATAAGCGAAATTTAATGATTGATATTGAGTTTGATTTGAAATCTGAACTCTCAAATTTGACCTTAGAAAAAATTATTTCTTTTCATGATTTTAACTCTGTGCCTGAACACCTCGAATCAATATTTGATAATATTGCAGAAAATAACCAAACTGCCAAAATCGCTGTTCAAGCAGATGAACTCACAGACTCTCTTGCCGTTTGGAAACTTCTTAATAAAGCAAAATCCGAAAATCAACAAATGATTCCGATCGCAATGGGCGAAGCAGGAAAATGGACACGGATTTTGGGTTTGGCGTTTGGTTCGCCTTTAACTTACGCATCGCTTGAAACTGGAAAAGAAACTGCACCGGGACAAATTTCTGCGAAGGATTTGATGGAGATTTATCGTGTCAAAGAATTGAACGAACAGACAGAGATTTACGGCATTATCGGCAATCCTGTTTCGCATTCGCTTTCGCCATATATGCACAATGCGGCGTTTAAGCATCACAATTTGAATGCAGTTTATATTCCGTTTGAAGTTGCGAATTTGGACGAGTTCATTAAACGAATGGTTCGGACGGAAACACGCGAAATTGATTGGAATTTGAAAGGTTTTAGCGTAACCATTCCGCATAAACAAGAAATAATTAAACATCTCGATTTTATTGACGAAGATGCTTTGAAAATCGGTGCAGTAAATACGGTTAAAATTATTAATAATAGACTTTGTGGATTTAACACCGATGCCGTTGGATTTATTGAACCTTTGCGAAATTCTTTTGGCGATCTGAATGATTCAAATGTCGGAATCATTGGCAACGGCGGAGCGGCGAGAGCTTGCATTTACGCACTAAAAAAAGAAGGTGCAAATGTAACGATTTTTGCTCGAAATCCCAATAAAGCAAAACTAATATCAGACGAATTCGATGTAAAATTAAGCGAATTACGAATTACGAATTACGAATTACAAAATATGGATATTTTAATCAACACTACTCCACTTGGCACAATTGGCAAACTAGAAAATCAAACTCCTGCAACTGCCGAACAAATGAAAAATCTTCACATGGTTTACGATTTAGTTTATAATCCATTTGAGACACTTTTTTTGCGAGAAGCAAAAAGTGTTGACGTTCCAACCATCTGCGGCTTAGCTATGTTGATTGCACAAGGAATGAAACAGTTCGAGATTTGGACAGAACTTGAAGCACCGATGAAATTGATGAGCCAAGCCGCACTTCAGAGATTAAAATAATATCTTGCCACAGAGAACACAGAGAGAAAGACAGAGTTTTTTAAAACATTTTTTCAAGTTAACTAAATTATATGACTTCCATTTATCAGCAATAACTTATCCCTCTTCTTACTCGGTGAACTCTGTGGCAAAAAAATCCAAAGTTATGAAAGTAGAAGCATTAAATTGTCCGAATTGCGGAGCGTCTGTTGCCGATAATTCAGTAAGTTGCAATCATTGTCGTTCGCGTTTAAAAACTATGTCCTGTTCATCTTGTTTCGGGACGATTTTTGAAGGCAGTCAATTTTGCCCTTTGTGCGGTTCAAAAGCTGTTGCTTCAAACGTGATTGATGTCGAAAATCTCGGAAAATGTCCGCGTTGCAAAATTAGATTAAAACTTATCAAAGTTGACGAAATCCATCTAGCAGAATGCGAACGATGCGAAGGAATTTGGACGGAGATCGAGACTTTTGAGATTATTTGTGCCAACCGCGAAAATCAATCGGCTGTTTTGAAAAAATTCGACGAAATTCTGCATCATCCAAAACTTCAACCGATCAAATATGTTCCCTGCCCGATGTGCGAAAAATTAATGAACCGAAATAATTTCGCCAAAATTTCCGGTGTGATTATTGATTCCTGCAAAGAACACGGTGTTTGGTTCGACGCGGACGAACTTCCTGCAATCATCGAATTTATACGTAAAGGCGGAATGGAATATTCACGTCAAAAAGAAAAAGCCAGCCTCGAAGCCGAACGTGAACGATTGCGTTCAGAACAATTTAAATCGTCGGTTGATAGATACAAAAATGAAACCGTATCAAAATATCCTACTTCAAATACAAGTTTGGCGATAAAAGAATTTATTGATTTTTTAATCCGTTAACGATTAAGTTCGAGTAGTTTGATTTAACAAAAAGTTTTCTATTGTTCAAACCGCTCAACAATGCGACCGTTGTTATCGATAAATAATCTTCGTGTTGTTCCCCATAAATGAACAACATGTCCATTTAGCGGATTTCCGATTCCAAAAGAAGTTTGCCCGAATACTTCTCCACCTCCTGAACTTATAAAAGCTCCAGCGGCAGATTCAAGAAACTTCCATCCGTCTGCACCTGTAGCAACATTACATCCATTAAAATAAATTCTAGCATTAGCTGTCGTCAAACTATTGAATCTTCCTTTACACGTTTTCCAATAATCGGCATTTATAGATACTCCATTAAAAAATATTTTTCCCGAAACACCGTGTGTTTCAAACAAAATTTGACTAAAACGAGAACCTGCACTAATTAGACTTAAAAGTTCAGATTCCAATTTATTCGCATCGGTAATTGGTAATTTATTTGCACTTCCGCGAACATTTGCTGTCAAAACTATCCCTTTATCACTTGAATCATAAATATGTAATAATGCCATTTTTTTTCTCCTTCGGTTGCCAAAACTTATGCCATCAAAGCTTTTTATTAAATTAAGTAACATTCGCTGTCTAACTTAATTTCTTTATTTCAGACGCTTATCGGATTTTATTTTGCTATTGGTATTGATTAACTAGATTTGAAAATATTTTATGAATTGAATAAATAGATTTTGGTATTTTAAGTAGTTTTAATTAGCTCAAATAAATCTTTCAAACGATATTCGGTAATTTTGTTATTTTTACTACTCGGCTGATTACAGACTATTAAAAACTTTGATATCCTGCTTTTAATGAACAATCGTTACAATCGGCAAATACTATTCGATGGAATCGGCAAAAGCGGACAAAAGAAACTTCTAAATTCTAGTGTTTTGCTTGTCGGTTGCGGTGCGTTGGGGGCTTCGCACGCGGAAATGCTTGCTCGTGCCGGAGTTGGTTTTTTACGAATTGTTGATCGAGATTTTGTTGAATTTTCTAATCTGCAACGGCAGACGCTTTTTTCCGAATCTGATGCAAAAGAGCGTTTACCGAAAGCGATTGCGGCGAAAAATCGTTTGAGCAATATAAATTCTGAAATTGAGATAGAAGCAATTGTCGCAGATGTTAATAACTCCAATATTGAAAGTTTTGTTAAAGATGTTGATCTGGTATTAGATGGAACGGATAATTTTCAGGTTCGATATTTGGTCAATGATGCTTGTATGAAATTGGGCAAAACTTGGATTTACGGTGCGGCGGTTTCGAGTTATGGAACGACGATGACGATTATTCCG
>JBGTHN010000675.1:0-8598 GCA_041746235.1 Pyrinomonadaceae bacterium
AAGCGACCGTTCCATCGGCGTTATATTTTTGCAGGAAATAACCGTCTTCGTGGACGATCTTTGCACAAAATTCAAAAAATCTGCGTGTGAAAAAAGGATAATCAGCAAGGTCTAAAGCGTTGGCGATAAATGCTCCGTCGCGTGTCCAAAGGTAGCTGTAATGATCGGTCGCACGTTCCGTTACATCCGAATCATTTGCCGCCAAGATCGCTCCATGATTGTCCGTTTGCGTGCGAACAATAAGCAAAGAACGCTTATAAAGTTCGACGACTTCGGGTGAAAGATCGGCAAAATCCGAATCGTTTTTATTTACCCAAACACGCCAGTAATTTTTTGTGTAATCTAGATATTCCTGTGGAGTTTCATCCAGAATTGATTGATTCAAGTTGCAAACTTCTTCGTGCGAAGTTCCGGCGGCGATCCAATAAAAAAACTCTTTTGTTTCTTGCGGTGCGAGCGATAAGTTTTTTTGAATTGTTGAATCAACCGAACCTTCTGTGATTGCTCCGCCGTTCAATTCTCCATCTTCGGCATCGAGCCAAGTTCCTTTGTGGTCACGAAAGGCTTTTCTGCCCGTCGCAAAATTATCAAAATGTGGCGAAGTGTTTATCGCAAAATATCTGTGCTTTTTGTAATGAATCAAAGAGAAACTTTCAGGATCATAAAACGCTGTGTCGCCGACCTTGTTCTCATAAATCCGAAAATCGTGATGCAGAAAAACACGCACATCACGCTCTTTATCAAGCAAATTGCTAACTCTCAACTTTCGCAAAAAAACATTTTCGTGGCTCGCAACCGTGTCATTACAAACGATCTCAATTCCAAGTTTTTCGTTAATCAGGTGAACATCCGTAACCAGCGTTTCGGGCAAATATTTCAAAGTTCGAATCCAATCATCATCATTAACCCACGAAAATTCACCATCCGCCCAAACGCCAAACCGAAACGGAAAACCTTCCGTATGATTTTCCTGCCCGACGTGCGGATAGTAAATATCACGAATCTGATACTTGTCATCAAATGTTACCAGCAACGAACCGTTGCCAACGGGAATATCTCTCATAGATTATAAGGGAACGCCAGCATCTTGCTGGCAACTAACGCCATAGCGTTAGAGCAAAGTTTATTATATTTAAATGTTTAGCTTATCTTTAAAGTTTTCTATGTTTCTTTTCGTGCTATCGCACTCATTGCAAGCGAGACGCTTGCGTTCCGACCTTTTACTTTCTCTTCGGTAAATCCACAAAATCGCCATCTTTGACGGCAACAACATTGTCGTGAATTTCTTTTGCTTCATTCAAGAAGTCTTTGATATTTTGGTATCTTTGCGAGAAATGTGTCAAGACTAATTTGTTTGCACCGGAGTTTTTGGCGATCTTGGCGGCTTGTGTGGCGGTCAGATGTCCGTGCGAAATTGCTTCTTCCGTTTCGCTTTTTAGGTAAGTTGATTCGCAGACGAGCAGATCAACATCTTTGGATAATTTATAAATGTTTTTGCAAACTTTGGTGTCCATTACAAATGCGAAAATTTGACCTTTTTTCTCGACGCTGAAATCTTTTAATTTTAATGTTTTATCGTCAATTTCGATAAAGCCTTCTTTTGATAATTTACCTATGTTTTGTCGTTCGACACCAAATCTTTTTAACTTTTCGGGTAACATTGTTACGGAGTCTTTTTCATTGATTCGATAACCCCAACATTCGGCGGAATGTTCGAGTTGATGCGTTTCGATGGTCAAATTTTTATCTTCGAAAATTATTCCTGCTTGGCTGATCGGATGTTCTTCGATGGCTGCGAATTTGTGATAGATCGAAGCGTTTTTTAGATTATCAAGAAATTCTTGTCCGCTTTTTGGATAGAAAATCTGGACTGTTTGCGGAATTCTATCAAGCGACAATCTTTGCAAAACTCCGGCTAATCCCAAACAATGATCGCCGTGAAAATGTGTGATGAAAATTTTTGTAATGTCAGAAGCGGCAACTCCAGCATAGATCATCTGTCGCTGCGTTCCTTCACCCGGATCAAATAGAAAACCTTCCGCATCCCAACGCAAAAAATAGCCGTTATGATTACGGCTTCGGGTTGGAACTTGGCTGGCTGTTCCGAGTGCGATGAATCTACGTTGTGACATATATTTCAATGGATAACGGATAGTTGATAATGGATAATTTACGTTTGGTTAGAAAATAATTCCTAAATTATCCATTATCCATTTTCAATTATTCATTAGCTAAAACTGTTTTCTCGACAACTTCATTTAATCGGTTCTTAACATTTTCATCGTATCCGACAAACTGTTTGACGAGTTTTCCGTTGCGGTCAAACACCAAAGTTTGCGGGATGCTGTTATCTTTGCCCAGCAATGCGTAGGTTAATTCGTCTTCGGGAGTGGCGAGCGGATAATCAATTTTTAATTTTTCGACAAATGCTGGAACTTGCGGTTCGTCCTCTTCACCACCGACGTGGAGACCGATTATTTGAAAACCTTTTTCGCCGTATTTTGCCTGCAATTCTTTTAGATGCGGAATTTCTTCGATGCACGGCGGGCAATATGTTGCCCAAAAATCAAGCACAACAACCTTTCCTTTATAATCACCAAGAACTTCACTTTTGCCATCGAAAATTTTCCAACCAAGTTGTTCAATCGGTTTTGTAGAGGGCATTGGCAAATTTGTGCTTGGAAAACGATTTTTTGAGATCGGTTGTTCCGAAACCGAAACAGGTTTTGCCGGATCACAAGCCGTAAAAAGTAAAACAGCAACGGCAAATATAAAAAAGTAAAAGATTCGCATTTGTTTATTTTACAAGAAAAACCTTAAACATAAAAAAAGTAGAAACCATTTATTTGGTTTCTACTTCTTATTTTGCATTATGTTTTTTTCTAACCGCTTAATCTCACGATAGTTTCAATCAGTTTTGCGTCGTCGTAAGGTTTGGTTAAATAATCTGAAACACCCAAATCATAAGCCTTTTGGCGATGTTTTTCGCTAGTTCGTGAGGTCAGCATTACAACCGGAAGTTTTCGCGTTTTATCCTCTTGTTTTATCAAAGACAATAATTCATAACCGTCCATTCCGGGCATTTCCACATCGGTCAGAACTACGTCGGGAAGTTCACTCGAACTATTTAATATTTCCAATGCTTCGATACCGTCTTTGGCAATAATCGGAATCCAATTATTATTTTTGACGAGAATTGAATTTACGTGTCGGACGCTTGGACTGTCATCCACGATCATAACGGTAAGTCTTTCATTTTTGCGTGGAGTCGGTTTTGTTACATATTTTTCAATTATTTGAGTTTGCTCATCAAGCAGATAAATTAAATCCAGAACCGGAACAACACTTCCATCGCCTAAGAGAGTTGCTCCCAAAAAGCTATGGTGATCTTTAAGTGGTTTACCCAAAGGTTTTATAATAATTTCCTGTGGTTTGATTATTTTATCAACCACCAATGCACAGGGTTTTTTGACTGTTTCAAGTAAAAGTAATGGAATATCCTGATTGGTAGTTGTAGTTTCAACGGATAAACCCATTAATTCATTGAGGTGTGAAATTGAATAATCTATATCTCCGAGTCGTAGTTTGCCTTGTTGTTTAGCTTTTTCCAGATTACCGGGAGCGATTTCGCTGATGTGTTTTACAAGTTTTAGCGGAAAAGCATAAGTATAATCATTGGCTTGGACAAGCAAACATCTTGTTACGGCGAGTGCCATCGGCAGACGAATTGTAAAAGTTGTGCCTTTTTGTAACTCGGAATCAATTGAGATCATTCCTTTTTGCCGTTCGACATTTGTTTTGACAATGTTCATTCCAACGCCGCGACCTGAAACCTGACTTATCTCTTCGGCAGTTGTGAGTCCGGGTAGAAAGATAAGCGAAAGAGCGTCTTCTTCGCTCATCTCGTTGCTTTGTTTTTTTGTAATTGAACCCATTTCAACTGCTTTGTGTTTGAGTGCGGCGGTTGAAATTCCGCATCCGTCATCGGAAATTGTTAAAACAATATGAGTTCCTTCGCTGTATGCACGTACCGAAATTTTTCCTCTTTCGTCTTTTCCAAGCAGACGGCGGGTTTCGGGAGTTTCGATTCCGTGGGCGACGGCATTTCGCAGAAGATGTAGAAGTGGGTCAATCAGAGAATCAAGTATTTGTGTATCAACCTCCAAACTTTCGTCTTCAATTGATAATTCAACAAGTTTTTCTTCTTCTTCGGCAGTTACACGAACTGTTCTTTGAAGTCTGGTTGAAAGTGTTCCGAAGGAAATCATTCTAAGGCTGAGAAGTTTATCTTGCATTTCGTCAATCAGATGTTTTTGATTGTCGAATAAAATTTCAAGGTAATTATGAACTGCCTCAATTTCGGAATTGATGGTTAAAGTATCGTTTGTTGTTTCGATCAATTCTCTGGTGGTTTGATTAAATTCGTTGTAACGGTCTAATTCAAGCATATCAAATTCAGCATTTTCCGAATTTGATTTCAGGCTGGAATTGTTATAAGCCATCGAATTTGTTGTTGTTGAATTATATGTATTTTGATTAAAAGTTCTGTTTTGGAATATGCCGGATTCAAAATCTGTTTCAAGTTTTCCGGTTGAATGTCGCAAACGGCGTGTGCTGTTGTGAAATTCGTTAATTTGCTTTTCAAGTTCGGATAATCTTTGTTCAAATACGGAACGGCTGAAAATCATTTCGCCGACGAGTTTTACCAAATCATCAAGTTTATCAAGCGATACGCGTATAACAGGATTGTTATTGGGGATTGAACTTGTGTGGATTTCTGAATTTGGCGGAGTTTCAATTTTGAATTCTTTGGATTTTTGAACGTCGTTATTATTTTGTTGAGCCGCTTTTTTATTTTCTATTTCAGATTCTTCGCCTTTTTGTAATCTTTCAAGTAATTCGTCAAATCTAACTTGAGTCCGCGTGATTTTTTCCGTTAATTCTTTGGATGATTCATTACTTGCGACGGCACTTATGCAATCACTTGCAAATAATAGAAGATGAAAAATTTCTTCGTTGCTTTCAATTTCGTTATCCGAAATATAATCAAGTAAATCTTCAACTTTGTGAGCTAAAGTTGAAAGAGTTTTAAGCCCGACAATTCCAGCAGAACCTTTTAATGTATGAGAACTTCTGCGGATTTCGAGTAAGGCTTCACGATTGTTTGCATTATCTTCTAATAATTCAAGATTTTTGTTGATATTTTGTATATGGTCATCGGCTTCCATTGCAAAAATCTCAAGCATCTCATCATCTATCTCAAAATCTTCAAAACTATCTTCAACTTCTACGCTTTCTTCTACAACTTCAAATGCATCCGTCGGCATAGAATGTTTTTCAAATTCATCTAGCTGGAAGTTTGCAAATGATTCTTCGATAAACTCTGAAGTATCAATTTCAAATCCATCAATTTCAAAACTTAATTTTGAAATTTGTGCTTCAAGAATAACGAGTTTATCCAAGAAATCATTGGCAAATTTTTCGGTCAGAGGGGCATTAGAGTCGGCAAGTGTTTTTAAGTCTTGTTCAAGAATTTCGGCGGTCAAACTTATTTCATTTAAGCCGAGTAATTTTGCAGCCCCTTTGATTGTATGCAGATGTATGATCGAAGCGTTTATTTCATCTTTGGAGTTAAATTTCTGAGTTCCAAGCAGAATTCCGCCACGAACAGATGGCAAATAGCTTTCCGCTTCTTCGATAAAATCTTGTATTATTTCGGCATCCATAAATTTAAGTTTCAGGACTAATTAAGAAAATTTTCTTGTCTTTCAAAGTTTGGGTTGTTGATGGATTTGCGACGAGAATCTCTGTCCTCCGGCAGTTTGAAAGGAGCGACGGCATCGCGTAATTCATCGGAAAGTTCGACGAGTGTTTTGACGGAATTGGCAGCACGATTTGAGCCAATATTAACGAGTTCGGTAACTTTTGAAATATTCGTCATCGCTTTGGAAATATCTTCCGAAGATTGAGCCTGTTGTTTTGCCGATTCGGAAATTGATTGGAGCAATTCAGCAAGTCTGGTTGAAACCTGTTCGATCTCAACGAGTGCTTGTCCGGCGTTATCGGCAAGCGTTGAACCGACTACAACTTCGTGGATCGTTTCTTCCATCGAAGCGACAACATCTTTTGTTTCAACTTGAATCGTTTGAGCAAGTGTGGCAATTTGCTGTGTCAGATCATTTGACCGTTCGGCAAGTCGTTCGACTTCTTCGGCAACAAAAGAAAAACTGCGTCCCGTTTCGCCTTCATTTGAGGCTTGCAAAGAAGCATTTAAGGCAAGCAGACTCGTTCGTTCGGAAAGGTCATCAATAAACTGAACGATCTGGCTGATTTCTTGTGAGCGTTCACCGAGTTTTTTGATACGTTTGGCGGTTTCCTGCACTTGTTTGCGGATGCCGTTCATCGCGTTGATATTGTCCTGCACGGCTTTACTGCCGTAACGTGCATTATTGAGTGAATCTCCCGCAACTTGTGCGGAAAGCGATGCGTTATTTGAAACTTCCTGAATTTGCAAAGCCATATTTGAGATGGCAGAAGTCGTCCGCGAAATTTGCGATGCTTGAGCCTCACTTCCACGATCTAATTGTTCGGTTGTATCGTTTATCGAATTAGCCGATGTGCTGACTTCATAAGTTACATCTTTGACCTTTTTGATCAATGAGCGAAGTTCTTTCGTCATTGAATTAAATGCTTTGGCGATTGCTCCCGTCATTTCGGTTGAAACTTCGGCTTGAACCGTTAGATCTCCGGCAGCTACATCGGAAACTTCTTCAAGAAGTTTTACAATTGATTGTTGCAAACGGTCTCTTTTTTCTTGAGTTTGAACAATTTCCTGTAATTGTTCGCTCATATTTTGAATCGAATTACCGAGTTTGTCATTTTCCGAATGAGGAATGATTACACTTGATAAATCTCCTTTGGCGATTTGGTCGGCGATGGCAGATTTTTCCTGTAAATAGTCCGACATATCTTTAAGCGATAATATCAATTCGCTTTGCGAAACGATTTCCGAATCCGGTAATTCTCCCTGCGAAAGTTGGCTGGCGAGGTTTGTTGCTTCACTCAATTCACGGCTTAGACTAAGATTCGACAAGTTGGCGGCAACTACAGATAAAATAACTGTAAAAACACCAAAACAAAGTATTAAAACCGCAGGTGTTTTGTTTTCCGGTAAGCCTAATTGTGGAGCATTTATCAAAACTGCACCAAATAACAAAAATGCGATGGACAGAAATGAGAAAACTTTTAACAATAAACTCCAAAGAGGGTTTTTGGACATACTTTTATTTGCTCCTTAAGTAATTCAGACAGGGATATTTGAGTTAGTTTCTTGGTTTGGATCGTTCTTTAGTGTTATTGACTCATCAATATCAAGCGAGGTTTCAGAATCAATCGAAGTTTCAGTAACCGAATTTACTTCGTTTTCAAGGAATTCGGAATAATTTATATTGTTTGAAATTAAATCATTTTGTAAAAAAGTACTTGAATCAATTTCATCGGTTGGTATATCTTGAGTTGAATCTGCCATAAATTTTAATTCTTCAGCATTGAATTCATTAGAAATAAATTCGTTAAAACTAAAATCCTTTGAATCTAAGTCGCTTGAATCTAATTCACTCGAATCTAAGTTGCTTGAATTGAAATCTATTGATTCAACAGAATCAAGATTTTCCGGTATTGTTTCGATTGATGCGGAAGTTTCATCAATATCCGTCATTTCTTTGAATTCTTCGGTTGTAAGTTTCGCGGCATTAAATTCTTCACTTGAAAATTCTTGATTTTGAAAAGTTTCGTCGAATACATTACTTTGTTCCTGTGTTCCCAAATAACTGTCCGGATACTGATTATTATCCGAAAATAAACGAAATTCTGAGGTGTGATTTTGTAGATTTTTCATTATCAGTGAAATATGTTTGATCTGAGCGGCGGAATCTTTGAGGTTTTTGATTTTGTTTTCCGTATTTGAAATTGTTGACATAAATGTATCAAAAGCGTTGTCGGTTTCTTCGGATCTGTCATTTGAAAAGGCAATCAGATTATTTTGCAAGTTTAAGAATTGACTGACGTATCTTTGGAGTTCTCCCATTACATTGCCGGTTTCAATAGCAAACTTTGAAAGGTCTGCGACTTCGCCCATTGTTAGTTTTAATGAGCCTTCAACTTTTCCGATTTCTGTCAAAATTGAACTGTTAAGAATCGAAAGTTGTTTATTTGTTCCGTTTGCTCGTGCCGCAAGTCTTTCGAGTTCTTCCGAAACAATTACAAATCCGTGTCCTTCTTCGCCTAATTCGGTAGCCTGAATTGAAGCATTAAGAGCGATCATATTAGTTCGGTTCGCCAGATCATCAACCATTTTTGCAGCTTTTGCAATTTCCTGAGAGCGTTCATTGAGGCTTTGGATTCTATTTACCGCTTCACGCAATTTACTTCTCAAGTGTGTAACTGATTGAGCATTTTCTTGTGATATTTGAATACCATGTTGTGTTTTTTCGATCGTATGTTCCGCAGATTTTGCTGAGTTTGTTAATTCGGCAGATATTTTCTCGATCAAATTCGGAACTTGTTTAAGAACGATGGATGCCCGATTCATTTCCTGAA
>JBGTHN010000676.1:0-5017 GCA_041746235.1 Pyrinomonadaceae bacterium
CTTTCTTGGTTTTCTTTTGGGTTGTACGTTTGCGAACCAGATCTTTTAATTCGGTCATAAATTCGGAAACGTCTTCAAACTCCAAATACACCGAAGCAAATCGAACATAAGCAACTTTATCAAGTTTCTTAAGTTCCCGCATAATAATTTTGCCAAGTTCGTTTGTCCCGCGTTCTCTGTCCAACGAATCTTGCACGTATTTTTCAACTTTATCTACAATTCCTTCAAGCTGCATTGCCGAGATCGGACGTTTTTCGCTTGCTCTAAGCAAACCCGACATAATTTTATTACGCTCAAACTTTTCACGCTTGCCGTCTTTTTTTACGACCATATACGGAATCTCGTCAATCCGTTCATAGGACGTAAAACGCTTCTCGCAACCCAAACATTCCCGCCGCCGACGAATCGAATCGCCATCTTTCGCCTCACGCGAATCAACGACCTTATCTTCTAAATTTCCGCAAAATGGACAACGCATAGGGACAATTTCAAATTTCAGATTTCAGATAAAAACCTTTCAGATTCTAATTTACAGGCACGTAAAATATATTATAACTCAAAGAGGACGGTGTTACGAGTGCAAATTTTGTTGGATATTTGCAAAAAGCCAAAACTATTTAAGCAGGTGTCAAATTGTAATCAGATATTTTGATGTTTTTAAACTCTTCGTTTTCAACTAACTGCGACTATCTGTAACTCCGATAACTTTCTGCTAACTGCTTAAATTGTTTGGTTATGCTGATTTGCTTAACTCTCCGCTTTTAGCTCCAGTTTCTATTTCTTCGACCGCTTTTTCTGATGACAAAAGACTTTTGAAACTCGAAATGCTTATATCACCGTGCAGAAAGTAGAATAAGCCAAAAATAACTGCGGGTGCAAAATAAACAAGGTGCATGACGATCGAAACTGCCCACGCTTGTTCCTGTGCAATTCCCAAAAATATAATACTTTGTGCGGTTGCACTATGAAACGCTCCCGAAGCTCCGCCCGGTGTCGGAACAACTGAACTAACTGCCGCAAAACCCATTATAAACAACGAATCGCTAAAGGTAAGCGGCAGATCAAATGCTAACAAAACAAGCCACGTCGGAAGTGCAATTGCCAGCCAAAGTGTCATCGTCCAAAAGATTATTGAAACAATTTCACGCCAATCTTTTAAAATCTCAAGTGCCGTCGCAAATTGTGTCAAAATGCTTAAAACAATACTTCTGATCCTGCGTGGAATAAATTTTCTATCCGTAACTTTTTCTACCCAGGCAATAATTTTCGGCGAAATCTTTTGGTAAATAAAAAGTGCGATAAATCCAAAAACTACGCCGACAAGCATTAGATTGCCGATCATTTTGACGTAAGCAACTTCGTTTTCCTTACCCGTCGGAACGGAAAACCAAATTAGATTCACGGCAAAAAAGGTTATTATCGCCGCAAAATCAAAGATTCTTTCGACAAATAAAGTTACAAGTGCCGCTGAAGGTCGAACACGTTTATCACGCATCGGAAGCCACATCGGACGAACAATTTCACCTGCCCGACCAATAAAAAACACCGCCATAAAGCCAACCGTCGTCGTCGCAAAAAGTTCTTTGAGCGAACTTTCCGTTATCGGTTCAAGCAAAACCTGCCAACGCTTTGCCCGCAGAAGATAACCGAAACAAATGATCAAAACCGCAGCAATAATATAAATCGCTTTTGCCTTTTGCAGACTTTGAATGACTTCCTGCCAATTTACATTTCGTCCGAAAAACCAAAACAAAAAGACGGCGAATGATAATAGTAATATAAATTTTATGTACTTACGCAAATTGATCTTAACCCTTTGTGATAAATTTTTTCGACTGTCTAAAATATAACTCGATTGCATATTACACAGTCATAATGAATGAGTAATAAAGACGTAGATTAACTTATTTCTGAAAAAAATTACAAAGATGATTTTATTTGACTTTGTTTGAAGAAATATTTTCCGTCTAACTCCAAATAAAAAAAAGGCGAGGGAAAAACCCCTCGCCCATATTATTGAAAGGAGAAATCTAAGGTTCAGCAATCAGATCAAAGTCGTTCACATTATCAAATACGCTGATAACCTGTGGCGTAAATCTGTGACTCTTTGAAGAAACGCTGATGGTATAGGTCTGACTTACCTCGACATCTTCAAATCGGTAATAACCGAATGAATTTGAACTGGTGCTTCTGACCGCACCGGTTGTATCCGTCAAAGTTACACGAGCATTTGCCACAGCCTGTCCGGTTGATGAATATAATTTTCCGCCAACACCGACCATAGCCGCTGTTGTAGGGAGAATATTTACCTGACCATCGTTTGTAATGTCCTGCGGAATTCCTTCGTTGAACATAAAGTTTTGGAATGTCAACGGAGAAGACTGTCCGGCACTACCGACTGCATTAAAGTTAAGTTTCAGCAAAGTTCCGGCACCGCTAAAAGGCGTTCCGGTTGTGCTAAATACTACAATTCTCAGAAAACCGGGAGAAACCGGATTACAAAGAATGCTGCGTCCATCACTAACCGTTCCGACACCACTACAAGGAGTCAATTGCGGTACTATCACTGCCGAATCGTAAAGCAAATTGAATTCGTAACCGAATATTCCTTCACCCGTTGTGTTTGATACGGCAAGATCAATTGTGAAATTAGCAGTTGGCGAAGTTTGCTTCGGATTCGGAGCAGAAACCGTCACAACCTGTTCGGGTTGCACTTGTTTTTGGTCATCTTTTTCCTCTGCTTTCGCCAATTCTTCACGTTTGTTTTCCCATTTGAACTGATCCAACAAACCTGAGAATGGAATCGCCGGATTCCAGTTACCTGTAACCTCACCCATAAGTATCGCATTATAATCTTCGTTGATATAACTCGTCGCTACATTTGGATATGAACGACTTGCCGGCACGAACTTCCATGTTCCGGTCATTCCCGGATTTGGAATAAATGCAACATATTGAGCAATATACGAAGCATCAAGCGATGTAATCGTTCCGTTTCCGGTTACGTCAGCCGCAATTTGCTGAGTTGAGTTCAATGTAATGAAACCAACTACGTGCTGAGCAACGGCGGTCGCATCAGAATTGGAAATTCCATTTACCTGTCCGGTTTTTGAAGGAGTTACGGTGTAGCTTCCCGTTCCAAAACCACTTAATGTATAATTTCCCGATCCATTGGTTGATGTTGAAACAGGTATCGAACCCGCTCCGCTCAAGGTCGTATTCGGAACTGCAACAGGTAATGCCGGACCAGCTGGAGGACCAGCTGCATTGATATATGTAACATTACCGGAAATCGTTCCAGATATTACCGTCACGTCACCGTTTGTTGTTGTGGCACAAGGAATTCCTTCATTGAGTTGGAAACTACTGAAGTTCAAACCGCTCGTGGTTCCAATAGCTCCGGTCGCCACAAATCGAACATTAACCAAAATTCCCGAACCTGTCAGAGGACTTGTGTTAAATCCTGAAACAACTAAAGTTCCCGAAGAATTATTGGTCGTAATTGTCCATCCCGCACTCAAAGTTCCCGGAGTTTCCACTGCGATCGGAGTAACAACAGCCGGATTGTATGTCAACGTGAAATCATATGACAGAATATTTCTACCCGTCGTATTATCAATGTTGATCGGTGTCACAAACTGCGAATTTGATGTAACAGTTTGTCCCGTCGGTATTGATATGTTGTTACAAGTGAATGCAATAGTGATCGGTGCATTAACCGTCTGACCATCAATCGTTGTGTTTACACCACCTGCTCCAGACATCGTTGGACTTGGCGTAAAGGTCGTCATCGTTGTTCCTGCCGTAGTCGTTGAATTTGTCGGCGAAACCATTCCGAGAATTCCTGCAAATGCTGACGGTGTCGTATCTGGAATTGCTCCGCTACCCGATGTATCAACCGAATTGGAGTTGAATATCAATTGGGAAGTAACGTTTGAAGTTTGTGATGTATCAATTGAATTCGGACTTGCCGCAGTTGTCAGAACCAACCACGGATCAGCATCAACCGTGCCGATTGTGCCATTTGCTGTTCCACTACACCCCGCACCACCTGCTCCGGGACCGTAATTACAACCCCACCAGTTATTTTCTGCCGTAACTGCTCCGGCTGTCGCATTTTCGACACCTGCCGCACTGTTTCCAACAATGCGGTTAAAGCTCATATTTGCCGAACCGCCGCTGTCAACTTTAAAACCTGTGGCATTATTTAAAACCACATTGTTTTTTAGAACAATCGGCATATGGGCGGCAAAGTTTTGCCCTGCTAACCACTGGAAACCGATATTTGCACCTTCAACACGGTTATTTAGATATTGAACCGTTGAAGAGCCGGACGAATGCGATGTAAGTCTAAATCCTCTTTGCAAGTTTGCCGTTGGATTATTGCCCACTGCTAGATTTAAGAATTGATTACCACTGACCGTTATGTTTCTTGTATGACCGTGTCCATTTTCCCAAATACCGATGATGGTTTCCGGATCAGGTCCCTGTGCGTTCATAACATTAATTGTGTTATTTGTGATCTGTAAACCCTCATAAGCACCACCACTTGTATTAGATTGCATCGCAATATTTGTTGCATAATTAAGATTTGCCGAATCACTAACACTATCGCCGGGAATATCGAATGTATTTCCCGAAATCAAAATGTTATTACCAAATGAATAATGCAATCCTATATTTTGGAAATTATCACCCGGGGCGACAGTTGCATTCAGATCCTGCGGCATTTTGATGTAGTTATTGAGAACCTGTGTGCCGTCATAGACGTTGACAGTGCCACCTGCATAATAAAAACCAATAGCATTATCAATGTCCAAAATCCTCAGATTTGAAATCGTCCAGTTTTGGTTTGTGCCACCGCTATAAAACTGAAAAACTCCTTCTAAACTAATTGCTGCAAGATCACCCGGACCTTGAATAGTTGCCGCACCTAAAGAAGATGCAGTTACAGTAACTCCATTTAGACCACCGGGAGCGAGGATCGAATAATTATCGCCATCAAAAACTCCTCCAG
>JBGTHN010000677.1:0-9605 GCA_041746235.1 Pyrinomonadaceae bacterium
TTCATCGTGGCTCTGGTCATTTTCAACTCTTGGCTGGACTGGGGAAGAAGTCCAAAGTCCAGCGTCCAAAGTCCAAAGTCAGAATGAAGATTCTTCGACTCAGGACTCAGGACTCAGGACTCAGGACTTGGACTCTTTTCATCCAACGAATGTTTTGGTAACTGCGAGAGATATTATCTTCCTGTGGGTTTCGAGAATGGTTATGTCTTCGCTCAAATTTATTGGCGAAAGACCTTTTGACGACGTTTATATCACGGGAACGGTTTTGGCTTCGGACGGACAGCGAATGTCGAAAATGAAACGAAACGGCATTGATCCGATAGATGTTTTCGATCAATTCGGCGTTGATGCAACACGCATAACTCTGGCGGGTTCTTCAACGGGAATGGATTTCGCGTGGCGTGATGAAAAGGTTGAAACTTATCGCAATTTTGCCAATAAAATTTGGAATGCGACACGCTTTTGTTTGATGAATTCAGGCGAAGCGAAAGTTGATGTTACGACGCTTGAAAATGCAGAAACTATTTCCGATAAATGGATAATTTCGCGTTTGAACAAAACCGCCAAAGAAGTAAACGAAGCACTCGATAAATATGCGTTTCACGTTGCGGTTGATAAACTTTATCACTTCTTTTGGGACGATTTTTGCGATTGGTATATCGAACTTGTTAAGGATGAAATTAGTGTTCAGGGACAAGGGACGAGTGACGAGGGACAAGAAGCAGAATCTGAAAATCAGGTTTTAGCAAGAACTAGAATTATTACGATTCTCGAACAATCTTTGCGTCTGCTTCATCCGTTTATGCCTTATTTGACGGAAGAATTGTGGCAGAAATTGCCGAACACGAATGCGGAATTGCATAATCCTGCATACAAGTCGGCGGATTCAACAATTATGCTCGCGGATTTTCCGACGGGCGATGCGAATTTAATTGATGAAAAAGCCGAATCAGAAATGCAGTTGATCTTTGAACTTATCACAAAGATTCGCAACATTCGTGCGGAAATGCAGATCAAACCGTCCGACAAAATTGATATACACATCGCCGCAAACGAAAAAACTAAACAGATTTTCACTGCGAACGAAGCACAAATCCTTAAACTCGCACGAGCAAATTCGATAACTCTCGGCGATAAATTAGAAGTTCCCGATGCATCAGCAAAAGGCGTTCTAACCAACGGTGCAGAGATCGCCGTTCCGCTCGAAGGTTTGATCGATTTTGAAAAAGAACGCGAACGTGTTCAAAATCAAATCAACAAATTACAAGAAGAAGGCGAACGCTTGAGTAAACAACTTTCCAACGAAAACTTTATCAGCAAAGCTCCGCAAGACAAAGTTGATGCCGTTCGTGAAAGAGTTAATGAGATCGAAACGCAAACGAAGGCTTTGAACGAAAACTTAAAAAACTTGGAATAAATAATATGAAAAAGATGAATTTCATATTAGCGTATTATCGTGCATTTCTTTTGCAATAGGCTAATTCATTGTCTTGTTTATCAAGAATTTTTTTGGCATTGGATTCAGAACTCTTAAAAAATAAAATGTGAGGAGTGAGGCTCGGACAAAAAAGTTATTCGCGTTTGTAGAATGAATTGGCATCACCGATAAAATCTTCGTTGAGCAGGTCTTCCAAAACTGTCACGACACGCGGATTATTTTGGAATTGATATTGTTTGCTACTTGCCGTTACGGTGTAAATTTCGCCCGCCGTCAAACCCGTAAATTTGTAATAACCGAATGGATTTGTGATCGCAGATTGGACATTTCCGTTTGAGTCGCTCAGCGAAATTACTGTTCGCGGAATTCCTTGTCCGAACGAGTTTTTTACTCTGCCATTTATTTCGAAAAGTAAGTCGTGAAGGATTATCCGAAACAACATTAAAAAGAGTTATACCTTTTTGCCGTTACGGATAATTGTGGGTACAGAGAAGAATTTAAACTTGTCTATTAAATATTAATCTTAATGCTTATAGCAGATTAAAGTTGGGTGTAGGGATTTTAGGGGATAATGGTTGTAATAAAAAAAAGACAAACACACCCTAAAATCCATATTTCCTTACATCCAAATTCTTAAATCGTTCTAAGTCAATCCTAAGGTGAAATTACCGTAATATTATTGCTTGTGTAATTTGCAGTATATACCTTTTTCGTAGTCGTATTGACTGCGATTGCCCTTGGATTTGTTCCGACAGCGATAGTTGTGATTCCTTTCGATGCCTGTGAAAAATCTATTGCGGTAACGTCATTGCTATTATGATTGCCGACAAAAACTTGATTGGTGATTTCATTTACGGAAATGGATTGTGGCGAATTTCCTACAGGTATTGTTTGAGTTGCATTTGTCGGTGCAGCAATTACAGTTATGCTGTTTGCTCCACTATTGGCAACAAATACCTTGTTTGTAACAATATTAAAAGCGATTGCACTCGGATTGTTGCCAACCGGAACTGTCTGAATGGCTTTAGTAACACCATTTATTACGGTAACAGTAGCACTGTTTCGGTTGGCAACATAAACAAATTTAATTATCGGGTTTACAGCGATTGCATAAGGCTTTGATCCTGTTGAAAGATTATTCGTCAGATTATTCGTTCCGTCAATAATAGTTACATTATCGCTACCAAAATTGGCAGCGTATATCTTATTGATAGTTTGGTCAACGCCAATCGCTATCGGGTTTGTTCCGACAGAAACTGTTTGAGTGTTGTTAGTTACGCCATCAATTACCGTGACGTTATTGCTGGAGTAATTGGCGACGTAAATTTTATCGGTTACAGGATTGACGGCGATCGCTGTTGGATTTGAACCAACCGGAACTGTAGTAGTGGAATTATTCGAGCCATTTATCACAGTAACTGTATTGCTATTATAGTTAGCTACATAAATTTTATCCGTTACCTCATTCACTGCAACTGCTCGAGGATTTGTTCCAACCGCTACACTTTGCGTTGCATTCGTTATTCCATCAACGACCGTGACTGACTTGCTTAATTCATTTGATACATAAATTTTGTTGGTCTTCCTATTAACGTCAATCGCATTTGGGGCATTGGGCGATTGAAGTGTCAGAACATTTGAACACGGGTCGGTTAATATTGGCGTAGGTGGGGAGTTAATGTACCGAGCCATTGATAAATTATAAGTATTTCCAGAACCTCGACTTTCACCAACGACGAAAATTTTACCATCCGGTTGCACTTCAATATCTTTGGCAATATCAACTCTTCCGTCAAAATCCGTTGAAATATATCCTGTAGAACCCCATCCTCTATCAAGCGAACCGTCAGGATTGAGTCTAGCGATAGCGTAATCAAGTTGATTGTTTGAATCAATGTAACCTGCAACTAAAATTTTACCATCGGTCTGTTTTGTAAGCGAAAGTGCCTCGTTCATGTATGGCTTTCCGCAAGCTACCGTATCAATAGACCAGTCAATTGAGCCGTCATAATTTAGTTGGATTATTTTTCCTAAAGTTCCGACATTGTTATAAGAAGTTGCAAGTATGATTTTTGTAGGAGTGGTTAAAATGTCATAAATTTCCTCATTTGCACCGAAATTCATTACTTTTTTGCCATCGCCATCAAAACTTGTGTCAAGACTGCCGTCTGCATTCAATCTTGCAATCGCCATATCAGAACAATCTGGACAGTTTTTGAGCGTTTTCCCTGCAATTACAATTTTGTTTCCTTGTAGAGCTACTTTTCTGGCAATATCATTTGCAGGATTGTTAGTTCCAAAATCAATATATTTTGTCCCCATTCCATTTGCAAATGTTGAATCTGGAACCGCTGAATTTGGAAACATTTTGAATCTAGTAACAGCAAACTGAAATAAGTCTGTTCCACGCCAGACTGGACCAACAACAACAAGTTTGCCATCTTGCTGAACTACTATTGACGCTCCATACTCTTCATCAGGCACGGGTTCAAACACTTCGGGAAAAGTTCCCGGAAATCCAAAAAAATCTTTCAACTTTGCATTGTCACCGAACTTAACTGAGGAATACTGTGAAGCTAAATGAACCATCAGAAATCCATTACCACCGAATGTTGTATCAAGACTTGGAAGACCATTCGGACCCGATTCATTCCAACGCATCAGCATTGTGGCAGGATTGTTTTCTTTACACCAAACTCCCGTAACATATATCTTGCTATTACCTGCCCGGATTGCATCTCGAAATTCCCAATTGCATTGATCGTTAGTGGTTACAATAGAAGTATGCGTGCTGAGCGTGTACCACGTAGGAAACGGCTTGAAAACGCTTTCACCATTTCTGGTAACTTTTTCTTGTGGCTCAAATAAATTTGCTTTCGGAACAGTAGTTGATGCAATTGCCTTCGCCAAAAATGTTTCCGCATTAGGATTGCTTGAATTAGTCGGTACATTTGGTTGATAATTGTGTAAAATTGATTGTTTTTGATTATCTAATAGTATTATTTTCGGAAAATATGCCTTTAACCCATTTGGAGGATAATAGCTTCCATAATCAGATAAACTTCCCAAATTCGTATTGTAAAAAAGTTTTCCATCCCCATCAAAACTCGTGTCAAGTGAACCTGCTTCAATCAAGGCACTCTTTGCTAAAATAAGTGAACCTCGTTGTGGTCTCTGGGCAAGACAAATAATTGCGAATATTTGCAACATAATTAATAACGATAAAGTCTTATTTTTCATTTTGATTTTTCTCCTCATTTCCATCTAACTAGACTATGAAATTGGTATGTTGGTTGTGAGTGAGGATTTATTCCAACGTATAGTTAATTTGTTAGTTTCTGTTGTGTTTTCAACATAGTGTCGGTTTGGATAAACACATCACCGACTGCATAATTTATTCCCGTATCACTAATCGGATTTCTTGATGCCATTGCGTAATTTCCATCAATGGCGACATTGATCGGAAAGTAATCTCCGTTTGTGCCGGGCGTAGTTGACATAAGAGTTCCACCCTGCAAAGTCCAACTTGTTCCGATACGGTTGTAGATATGAGCTTCGCCGATAATATTCGGTGAATCTTCTTTGGCAATTGAACCGACAATTAATCGGTCGCCGGAAATCCCGACCTTCATCCCGAATCTGCCACCGGCTTGAGGAGTCGGATCATTTATTTGCGGAGCAAGTGTAAAACTTGTCGGATGATTCTTTCGATAAACATTAACCGCACCTTGCCAATTATTGCTTCCAACATTTTTGTATGGAATTCCAACGGCAATCATATTACTCGAAATAGCGACACTTGAACCTAATCTGTCACCCGCAAGTTGACCTGTTCCGATAATTGTTGCTGAACTCCAAGTTGTTCCGGTTCGGCTAAAGAAATAAGCCCGACCTTTTAAACCTGAATAATTGGGCGAACCAACGACGACAAAATCTTTATAAATGCCGACCGATTCCCCAAAAAGTTCACTTGTCGCAGGTGCATTGGCACTTATTTTGGCTTGCAAATTATTCCAGGTGAAACCACTTCTTGTGTAAATATAAGCAACTCCTTCGTGTTGGTTCGGTGCGATATTTCCACGCGGAACACCGACAATCGCCGTGTCGCAAGAAATTCCCACGCTCCAGCCATAGTTATCGTCCGGCGATCCGGGTTCAGTCAGCATTCCTTGCGGTGTCCAAGGATTCATACTGTTCTGGGAACCTGTTCTCATAAATACATAAGCCGCTCCTTGAAATGTGTTTGTTCCAACAGTCGTATGAGGAGCACCGACGATAAGTTTGTCATCGGAGATAGCGACGCTGTGACCGAATCTGCCGAAGACCGAGCCTGCTAAAGTTTGTTCCAAAACCCAAGTTCCACCTGATTTCTTAAAAACATAAACTTTTCCTTTTGAACCATTTGCACCGGGCGAGCCGACAACCGCTCGTTCACCTGAAATGGCGACGCTGTAACCAGATTCATCATTGACCACGCTGCCAGTTGCCAGATTATTGATGACAGGTGTTGAATCGTCATAATACGCAAATACCGAACCTTGATCTGTATTTGCGGAAATATCCGAATTCGGTGAACCGACCAGAAATTTATTGCCGGAAACTGCGACACTTGTTCCGAACAGATCATTGACAATTCCATTTGCATCAGTCAATTGCCTTGTTTGATTCCAAACCGCACCATTCCGCGTAAATATAAAAGCAGAGCCTGTATCATTCACTTGATTGCCGACAATTCCGGCATTATCGTAACTTGCACCAACGATTAAGGTATCTCCATCTAACGAAACGCTCCAACCGAAATTGTCTCCCTGATTACAACAAACTCCTTTCAAGGTCGAACCTTGTTGATTCCAAACGCTTCCACTTCCCGTATAAATAAAAACCGCTCCCTGAATATCAATTCCGAATTCATGCTGCGGAGCTCCAATGGCAACAGTTGTTTGTGAGATTGCCACGCTAAAACCGAAATAATCTTGAGCTTTGCCATTTGGGTGAAGGATTTTTTTAGTGTGAATCCAATTTAATGGAGCAGATTTTTGAAAAATATGTGCAACTCCGACATCAATCTTACTGCCCGGTTCATCATGCAGCGGCGTTCCGACAATCGCCCGATTGCCTGAAATACCAACGCTGAATCCAAATTGGTCATGGGCATTGATCGGTGTAAGTGCTGATTTTAGAATCGTAGTAGCTTGATTCCAAATTAGTCCTGACCTTTCAAAAACATACGCTTGCCCTTCATTTGTTACTCCGCCAATCGGTTCTGCTTTTGGAGCTCCGACAATTACGTGATTTCCCGAAATTCCAACACTCCAACCAAATTGAGCATCCGGAGTTTTGTCGGATGCTCGAAGAATTGCAGTTTCCGACCAAATCGGCGTGGTTAAACGGTGAAAAATATATGCTTGTCCTTGATTTATGTCCGTGTTGTCTGCTTGATATGCACCGACAATCGCATAATCACCTGAAATGGCGACGCTGAATCCGAAACAATCTCCAACACTGCTGTCCGAAGGTGTCAGCGTTTTTACATAATTCCAACTCCCGCTAAAGTAATAAATAATAGCTTCGCCGGAACCTGTATTAGTTCCCGTGCCTACATTACAACGCGGCACGCCGACAATGGCATAATTCCCGGATATAGCAACACTTTGTCCATAAAAATCTTTTGTTGCTCCAATTGTCGAAGTCGAATTTAATTTGAATTGGAACGCATTTGGTAAAGCGTCGTTTGTGGTTTTTAGTTTTAATTCTTGAACGGATTTTTCACTTTGTTGTGATTGAATTGGGTTTGACTTGGCAAAGTTTATTGTTGCCAAAAATAAAATAATACTGCAAAGTGTGGAAGTTTCTAGTAACCTAAAATATCGATTTTTCATAGAATTCTCCATTAACGGCAAGTGTGCCTCTAATAAGTGTGAATTATTTACTGGAAACGTAACGAATATTTTTGTAGGTTAAATATTATAGGAGTGAAGTTACTCTAATAAGTAGGTATTATCAAGTTAAAATGAAAGATTTGGAACTATGGAAATTTGTCGCTAAAAGATTGCAAAATAAACAGGATGCAACTTTATTGATTGTTGCGGAAAGTTCGGGAAGTTCGCCGGGACGAGTTGGTTTTAAAATGGCTGTTTCGGAAGAAGAATTGGTTGGAAGTATAGGCGGTGGCGTAATGGAAGTTTCGCTTGTCAAGGATTCAAGATCCAAGTTTCAAGATTCAACAAAAAAGTCCAAAGTTGTCGAGCAAGTTCATAGAAAAGATTCGTTGAATTCAAGTGGTATGATTTGTTCGGGCGAACAGATGGTTATACTTTTTGAATTGAATTCGGAACATTTAGAAATAGTTCGGGAAATAATTTCTTGTTTGGAAAATTATCAAACTCAAAAATTACGAATTACGAATTACGAATTACGAATTGTTAAAAATAGAGAAAATGATTCTGATTTTTTCTTTGAAAAAACGAGTGAAAATGATTTTGTTTATGAAGAAAAACTTGGGTTTAAGAACAAACTCTTTATAGTTGGCGGCGGACATTGTGCGTTGGCTTTGTCAGAATTGATGTCGAAAATGGATTTTTATATCTCGCTTTTTGATGATCGTCCCGATTTGAATACGCTTGCCAAGAATGAATTTGTTCATTCTAAAACTATTATCGAATCTTATGAAAAAATTGGTGAATATATTTCTTCCAACGAAAACATTTATGTTGTTGTAATGACGCTCGGTTATAAATTTGATGAAACCGTTATCCGCAAACTTTTTGATAAAGATTTCAAATACTTCGGCGTTCTCGGAAGCAAAGCAAAAATGAATGTGTTGTTGCGGGATTTATTAAAGGAAGGTTTCGATAAAGAAAGATTAGACAAAATCCACACACCAATCGGTTTAAACATAAATAGTCGAACGCCTGAAGAAATCGCCGTTTCGATTGCGGCGGAGATTATTGCGGTTAAGAATAGAAAAGCGTAGTATTTCAAAATATGAATAATGGCGATAAAGCACCTGATTTTACGTTGAAAGATGGTGATGGAAATAATTGGACGCTTTCGGAGAATCTTGGCAAGGTTATTGTTTTGCTGTTTTATCCGGGAGATAATACGCCCGTTTGCACGAAGCAACTTTGTTCTGTGCGAGATAATTGGAATGATTATGCGGCGACGGGAGCGGAAATAATCGGGATTTCGACGGATTCGGTTGAGTCGCACAAAGGTTTTAGTGAGAAACATAATTTTCCTTTTACACTTTTATCGGATGATAAAGGTGAAATTGTTGGAAAATACGATGCAAAATCTTGGATTCCGGGAAAATCTGCGAGAGCTGTAACGGTGATTGATAAAGATGGAATCGTTCGCAGTCATAAAGTGCAGAGTCTGGGCATTTTTAAACCAAGCGATGATGAAGTTTTGGCGGCAATTGCGGAAGCGTCAAAACAGTAGGTAGGGGCAACTGGCAGAAAGCAGTTTTGTGCGTATTGCAACTTTTTACTTTTTACCTGCTTGATTATCGAAGGTTGCGAATCTAAAATTGATATTAAATCGAATATAAAAAGGAGTTTATAAAAAATGGCTTTATTTTCTAAAGAAAAATTTGAATGTGCGAGATGCGGACGCAAGACCGAACCGATCGGTTATGCTCCGATTCCAACCGAACTCGGTCAGAGAGTCGGCGAAGAATGCTGTCAGGATTGTTGGGCGGAATGGCTTGAGAAACAAAAACAGGTTATCAATCATTTTGGTTTGGATGTTTCAAGTCCCGATTCTCAGGAATATTTGTTTGATCAGATGAAATTGTTCTTCTTTGACGAAGGCGAAAAATTAGAAGAGATTGACACTACAAAAGAAGGTTCGGTTTCTTGGTAAGATTTTTTTGCCACAGAGGAAGAAGAAAAAGAGTGAGAATATTTTTGGAATAAAGAAAGCATTTTTGAATATCATTTAAGGAAAGCAAACTAAACTTTATTTCAAAAACTTATGCGAAAAAAACTTGTTAAAAACTCTGTCTTTTCTCTCGTATTTCTCTGTGGCTTAATTTTCTTTTCTTTTTCTTCGACGCTTTTTGCATTTCAGATGGAATTACGAAACGGAAGTTATTACGGCGAAAGGCAGAAGGTTCGAGCACCTGAATTAAAAGGCGATAAAGGTTGGCTCAATACTGATAAACCAC
>JBGTHN010000678.1:0-2671 GCA_041746235.1 Pyrinomonadaceae bacterium
TGATTTTGTCGTCGCTGTTGTTTGATAACGATGATGCAGATAAAGCGGCAAGAATTTGTTTTCGAGTTCCGAAAGGGGCATTTTTTCGTCCAGATTTTTTAAACCGAATTGATTCAAACCGATTCGACGAATCTGTAATATTTTTTTAAGTTCCGCCACCGAATCATTTCCGTTGTCCCAAAGATTCGCCAAAGGATGTGCGGCACTTGCGGGGCGTGTGTCATTGTCGGAAATAAACAAATAACCGTTGTTAATTCCACTTTGCAAAATCTTTTCGAGTTCGGCTTTTTCATTTGTCCCGTCGGGAAAATCCGCGTAAGCAAATTGCGTAACCCATTTATCATAAACGCCAATTTTATCGTCGTAAGCGTTTGAAAAATCCAATTTACCATCTTT
Source organism: Pyrinomonadaceae bacterium (assembly GCA_041746235.1). Classification (GTDB taxonomy): domain Bacteria; phylum Acidobacteriota; class Blastocatellia; order Pyrinomonadales; family Pyrinomonadaceae; genus Aridibacter. The sequence continues at coordinate 397 of JBGTHN010000678.1, forward strand.
GATCTCGATCAAAGGAGCGGGTTAATCCATCACCGAAGCACGTCCGTAAGTGCTGGCGGCAAAATTATGTGAAAAGCCGAGCGTGTGTCCGACTTCGTGTGCGGAAAGTTGACGGATTCGTGCCACGGCAAGAGAATCAGCATCAGCTTTTTCATCGGCATTTGTCAAATAGTCAACATCGGGCATCAACGCAAAATCGCACGAAGCGTTGGAAGCATTTGCATATTGCGGAGCAAATGCCGAAGCGATAAGGAAATCCTGTCTGGCACGTTGCGAATCAAGCGTAACAACACCTTTGATGATCTCGCCCGTTCGCGGATCGGAGACACTTGAACCATAAGCCCAACCACGAGTTGAGCGATGCACCCAATTTATGACGTTATAGCGAGCATCCATCGGATCGGCATCGGCAGGCAAAACCCGGACTTGAAACGCATTCTTAAAACCCGCCGATTCAAACGCTTGATTCCACCAACTTGCACCTTCGATCAAAGCATCACGAATCTTTTTCGGCGTTCCGTTATCAACATAATAAATGATCGGCTCAACCGCTTCCGACATCTTTTCATCGGGATTTTTCTTTTTCAGACGATGGCGAACGATCCAACGCTTTTCTAAATTTTCGCCGATGTCCGTTGCATAATCATAAAAACTGATTGCAAACGCACCGATTCGCGGATCGAACTCACGCGGTTTGTAATTATTGTCGGGAAGTTCAACAAAAGAATGTCTCTGACGAACCGTAACCGAATCTCCGCTCGGACTTGTTTGATTGACAAGTCTTCCCGTTTCGCCCTTCGCTGTTAAAGTTATCGTCGCTTCAACTTCCGTATTTTTCGGAAAGCCTTTTGTATTCGGTAAATAAAATGCACTACGGCTTTCGTCCAACGCATATTTGCCTTGCTTTGTTTGTTCAAGCCTTTCGCCTACGCCGTGTGCATCACGAATTAAAAAATCAGTTGCATCAACCAAAAATTTATTTGAATCCTTCGCTACAACCTTAAAACCCCACACAACAGATTTTGCAAATGATTCTTCGACCGCACGCCTTTCAGCCGCATTATCGCTCAAGGCTCGAAACCCGTAATTCGGTTGAACAAGCAAAACTTTATTTCCGACACGCTCAAAATACACGACTTTCGTATCGCCTAATTGCCCACGGTCTAAACCGATCGGATTTGAACCAACGCCCGTTGGAAGCGAAATTTGATAAAGAAATTCCTTTCCCGTCTGCGGAATTTCAAAATACATTTTGCCCTTTTCATCGTCATAAAAAAGCGGCAAATATCCGTCAATTTTCCGCAAGTCTTTTGTAAATTCCTTAAAATCCTTTACCTTCAGCGGATCGTCTTTTTTGTCTTGTGCAAATGTGGAAAATGTCAGACAAGCAGTTATCAGAAATGCGATCAAAAGTTTTTTCATAATTAAAATTTAGGTCGAGTCTTAAAAGTATTGATTTATGGACTTCCATCGTGCAAAACAAGTCTGTTTTTAACAAATGTAAGCTTACAACGACCAATTGTTGACTTACAACGGTCAAATGTAAGCTTACATTTGTCAATTGTTGACTTACATCAATCAAATGTAAGGTTACATTTGGCGATTGTTGACTTACAACGATCAAATGCAAGTTTACTTTCGACGATTGTAAGGTTACATTTGACGATTGTAAGCTTACTTTCGTCAAAATCAAGATTACTTTTGATGGGAGTAAGTGTTCATTTAAATAGCAAAAATGAAATAAATATGCTGTCTGCGTTACATCTGAAACACTTAATTGGATAAATCTCTAGGTTCGAATGTTGTAATAGTACCTGCACCATTGCCCGTTCCACTTACGTCTCCTTCACCTTTTGTAAGTTTCGGAGGAAGTTTGTAAGAATTTTCAAGAAGTTCCGCCGCTTTTTCTTCGTCTAAATCCAATAATTTTGCATATTGTTTATCAAAAGATTCTTTGTCTTTAAGTTTGAAATAGATGTAACCCAATTCGTAATGTGCATCTGTATTGTTTGAATCCATCTGAATCGCATATTCAAAAGATTTTTCCGCCGCCTCGAAATCTTTTAAACCTTTATATGCCAAACCGAGATTATAATAAGCCTCTGTTGAAGCATCATTTCTCACTAATTCTAATAACATTTCGCGGGCAGCTTTGTAGTTTTTCAATTCCAGATAATTCATTCCGACATACAAATTAATTGCATTACTGCTTTCTAGTGTGATAAAAAAATCAAGCGATTCTTTATATAACTTTCTCTCATAAAGCACCTTGCCA
>JBGTHN010000679.1:0-4047 GCA_041746235.1 Pyrinomonadaceae bacterium
ATTATGAAGTTCTGGGCGTTCAGAAAAATGCCAGCGAAACAGAATTGAAAAGAGCTTATCGGCGTTTAGCGGTTAAGTATCATCCGGACAAAAATCCCGATAATACGGAATCGGAAGAGAAATTTAAAGAAGCCGCAGAAGCATATTCCGTGCTTTCCGATTCACAAAAGCGTTCACGTTATGACCGTTTCGGACATCAGGGAGTTGGTGCAGGTGCAGGCGGTGCGGGCTTTGATCCGGGATTTACCAACATCGAAGATATATTCGATCTATTCGGTTTCGGCGATATGTTCGGTGGGGGAAGTAGCAGACGTTCGACCGTTCAACGCGGTGCAGATCTGCGATATGATTTAGAGATAACTTTAGAAGAAGTCGCCACCGGAAAGGAAGTAGAGGTGAAAATTCCACGTCTCGAAACTTGCGACGAATGTAATGGTAAGGGAACTGAAAAAGGAACAGAACCCGAAACTTGTATTACCTGCAAAGGTAGCGGTCAGACACGCTTTCAGCAAGGTTTTTTCAGTGTGATGCGAACTTGCCCAAATTGTTCGGGCAAGGGGCAGATCATCAAAAATCCTTGTAATAAATGTCGTGGTGCGGGCAGATTAGAAAAAAAGAAAACTTTAAAAGTTCCAATTCCCGCCGGTGTTGAAAATGGCAATCGTCTCAGAGTAACAGGCGAAGGTGAAGATGGAGTAAATGGCGGTCCGAAGGGCGATCTATATGTTTTTATACACGTTGCCGAACACGAGAATTTTGAACGGCAAGGAGCAAATCTTTACACATCCGTGCCGATCTCATTTACACAAGCCGCACTCGGGGCAGATATTGAAGTAAAAACTTTGGATGGAGTAGAGGATCAGAAAATTCCCGCCGGAACGCAAACCGGAACAGTTTTTCGTATAAAAGGTCAAGGTCTGCCGAGTTTGAGTGGTGGTGGAAAAGGCGATCTTTTTGTAGCCGTAACGCTTGTAACGCCAAAAACTTTGACACGCGAACAACGCAAACTTCTTGAACAACTTGCCGAAATCGAAGACGTAAATTTTCAAGACGAAGGATTTATGGATAAGGTAAGAAATATTTTCAGTTGATCGAACGTGTTGATCTAACAGTTAAAATCCCTTCTTAAAAAACATCGCTATATTTATAGCGATGTTTTTTGTACTTTCCTTTTAGGTTAATTCTAAAGCAATACAAAGAAAATTAAGGGTAATTTGTGATAGATTAAGGGCAATTTACTACAGATTGCCCTTAATCTAAATTATATTACTATTAATTTATTCTAGATTAACAGTAATATAATTTAAATTACTGTTAATCTAGTAAAAATCACCTTTAATTCAGATTAGATTGCCATTAATTCTATGAAGATTAATACTAATCTAACTTAAAATAGTCTTAGAAAAATATGTTTTGGTCGTATTTATGCAGGTCTTAGCTTTAGATTAATACCTCTATAATTTAGATATTTACGGGTTAATGTTTTATTTAAGTAAGAATTATTTACGTTTAGCGATAATTTCAAGCAAGGCGTTTTTGAAAAATACTTTTTTGATCTGTCCGTCAAGTCCACTGAGATTTGAAGGACGATTTTTTTTTAGGCTTTCGACATTTGAACTCTGTTCGAGGATTTCAAATGGCAGACGCTTGAAAACTTCCAAAACTCTCTCTTCCGTAAAATGAATTGTGTGATCGGCAAACGGTGAAAGTTCAAATTTTATTCCAATTCCATTCCAAAGTCCGTGTAAATTTGACGCAATTTGATAGATCGGATGATGAACATGGACCGTAAAGTAAAGCAAACCCTTCGGTTTTAATACTCTCGCAAATTCATAAATGATGCCGACGGGGTCTTCCGCGTGGTCAATTACGTTATCGCTTAAAATTATTTCAAACGATTCATCTGCAAAGGGAAGTTTTTCGCCAATTGCGGCGATAGTCTTTGTGTCTTCCTGCCAAAATTGGAAAAGTCTTTTATACTCAACGGCAAGTGGATCAATTCCAACTGCGAAATTATTATCAAAACCGAATATCAAACCGTGAGCACCGCTTCCAACTTCAAGAATTTTGTCAGTTTCTTTTATTTCCCGAATTCCGTTCAACTTATTGCGGAGAGTATTGGCACGATTCAAGATACGCAGAAAAATCGCTTGTTCCTGACCTTTTACTTCGAGTGCTTTTTTCTCTTGATATTCGAGTTGTCTTTGCAATGCACGTTTTCCGCGTTGTCGCCGCGTTGTCGCAAACCAAGAGTTTTGAGAATCTGATTCTGTAATTTGTGCCATATTCAAATAAAATTACTGCAATTTTGCCCGAACTTTTTCACTAACTATTTTTCCGTCAACTGTCTTTTGGGCTAATTTTGCAAGAGTTGCTTTCATAACATTACCCATATCTTTCATAGAATCCGCACCCGTTTCGGCAATTGCTTCATTTACAGCATTTTCAATTTCTTCTTCTGTAGCCGATTGTGGCAAGTATTTTTCAATGAATGTGATTTCTTCGTTTTCTTTTGCGGCAAGTTCCGTTCGTCCCGCATTTTCAAATTGTTCGGCGGAATCACGACGCTGTTTTACCAAAGTGTTCAAAGATTTGATCACTTCCTCATCGGTCAATTCAGATTTTTTATCAATCTCTTGATTCATCAAAGTTGCTTTGACCATTCTCAGGACTGACAAACGCTCTTTATCTTTAGCACGCATCGCCGTTTTAATATCTTCAATAATTTTTTCTTTTAAACTCATATTGTCATTTGTCATTTATCATTTATTATTTATCTTTAAGAAATTAACTCCTAAAGCATAAAACTGGAATTCTCATAAATCTGTTTGATTAGAGAAATTAGATGATAAATGACAAACGATAATTCTTCAAAGATAAAACTGCGTTGGCGATTCGGAATTATCGCCGGATTGTTTTTGGCGATATTTGCGTGCTATCCGCAATTCAAAATGCTGTATTTGCAAGGCGATAATTGGCAAGGTCATTATGCCTACAATGATATAGATGAAGTTGCTTATGCTTCATATCTAAAGGCTTTGATAGACGGCAGACCGCGAAAGAACGATCCATATACCGGACGCGATGACACGCCCGAAACTCCGCAACCTGAATCTCTGTTTTCAATTCAATTTGTCGCACCTTACGTGATCGCGATTCCGGCGAGGCTTTTTGGCATTCCTGCAACTTGGGCGATGACTTTGGCGGGAGCGTTGGCGGGCTTTTTAACGGCTCTCGCTTGTTTTTGGCTGATTGGAATGCTCACGGAAGATTCTCTTTTTGCAATGGCAGGAAGCCTTGTAATGCTCTGTTGCGGAGCTTTGTTTGCAGGCGAGGGAGCAATACCCGAAATTTTAGGTGTCGGTGGTTCATATCCATATTTTCCTTTTTTGCGTAGATACATTCCCGCAATGGCTTTTCCCGCATTCTTCGGGCTGATTTGTTCGGTTTGGCAGTTTGTTAAAAGCGAAAATCTGCAAAAACGTATTATTTGGTGCGTAATTTCCTCTCTATGTTTTTCCTTTGTTGTTTTTTCGTATTTTTATGTCTGGACAGCCGCCGCCGCTTGGCTTTTCTGTGTTGCAATTCTGCTTTTGGTAATTCGTCCAAAAGATTGGTTAAAGGATTTTCAAGGTTTTATCGCTCTGGGAGTCGCTTGTTTCATACCTCTAATTATTTATGCTGTAATGCTTTCTAATCGTGTTGATTCAATGGATAATGTGCAATTGCTTATTTATACGAGAGAATTGGATCTAAGACGTTTTCCGCAATATATCAGCATTTTTGCACTGTTTGCATTGTTGATAGGAATTCTGCTCAAACAGATAAAATTAAAAGCCCATTCAACAGTTTTTGCATTTTCCTTCGCCGTTGTGCCTTTTGTTTTGTTTAATCAACAAGTAATTACAGGTCGTTCGCTTCAACCGATACATTATCAAGTTTTTATCGGGAATTATGTTGCGGGTTTGGCTTTGGTTGTAAGTCTTGGGTTAGTTTTTAAGGATTGGTTAAAAGAAAGTTCAATTCCCGCAAAAGTATTTATTTCAA
>JBGTHN010000680.1:0-4833 GCA_041746235.1 Pyrinomonadaceae bacterium
ATTTTGGTCGGTTGAAACTTATGAACTTGGCAAAGCACAGCCTTCTTTTGATAAACAATATGTTCGTGAATATCTTGAAACTCTGGATTGGAACAAACAACCACCGGCTCCCGAATTACCTTTGGAAATTGTTGAAGCAACAACCTCTCGATATTTAGAGGCTTACAAATTATTGACTGGAAAAGAATTGTAAAAGGAAAAGAAAATGCGTAAGCGAATGGAAAATCTGATCGAAGAAATGCTTGACGGGCAAATTTTGCTCAACGAGGCAATTTCTGAGTTTGAAAAACTTTATATCGAAAAATGCTTAGAACGAAATAAAAAACATATTTCTAAGTCCGCCAATGTTTTAGGTATTCATCGCAATACACTTTCAAAACGAATCGCTTCTTATGAAAAAAAACCTCTCAAAAAAATGGCAAAACGTCGCTAAATATGAAAACATCAAAATCTTTATAATGCTTCATTTATAAAACTATAACTTCATCACCAACTTTGATTTCTTCGCCAAAATTTTCTGCGACTAGATTTTGACCAAACAAAATATCATTTTTCCCTAAACCATACTCTTCAAAAGTATCTGGAAAAACGTCGGAGGATTTTCTAAAAGTTGCAAGAGTTTTCAGAGGTTCTTTTACATCTGATATTCCTGTTTTCTGGTCAATTGTTGGAATCACGCATCTTGCACAGGGTTTTGTTGAGCGAAAAATTGTGTTGCCAATTTTGATTTTCTTCCAATTATCTTCGGCAAAACCTGTCGCACCTGATACAACCAAATTTGGACGAAAACGATTCATCGGAATTTGTTTTTCGAGTTTTTTATTCAAGTCAGCAAGTGAATTTTCGCTAATAATCAACAGTGGATAACCATCAGCAAAACTTACGATCTCATTTCCTTTGTTAAACAATTCGTTGATTTGACGATGTGTTGAATCAGGCATTTTAACCAGACGGCAATTTGTTTTTAATACTTCGCTAAACCATCTATTTATTTCATCATTCGCAACAAGAGCATCACAGAAACTTTGCCAAACTCTAACTTTTACTTTTTCAGTTTCGCCAAAATCATTTGAAATTTGCATTTTCTCAAAACCATCTGTTGAAACATTTAACCCATTTTCAAGAACTTCAACATCAATTGTCGCCATTTTTGAAAACTCTCTTTGCGTCAACAAATCATTATTTTCATCAACCAACATAAAACGCCTGTCATATTGCAAACCTCTGTCTTCGACAATTGATCTTTGAAGAGGAATTTCACCTAAAGATTTGATCGGATATATATTTATTTCGGAGATTTTCATAAGTTTGATTATTTGTAACGCCAGCCGTTTTAGTGGCGTTACATACTTTTTGATTTACTGTCCAAGTCTAAAACGTGAAAAAAAACAAAAGTAAAAAACACCATAAATATTAAATCATTTAAGCCGTAAATTGAATAAAAGATGCCAGCCATAAGGTCTTGTTTATAAAGAATTCTGATATCATTGGAAAAAATCCAGTTTATCCAGATCAAACCATATATCAATTTTTCAACCGCAAAGACCGCGAACAACCATTTGACCTTTTCAAACCCATTCGCCACGGAAATATATGCGAGTCCCCAGACGATTATCATTACCAATCCAAAAGTTGACATAACAACCGGATCTGCCAGATTGATAGATTCGTTGGTAAAAAACCTCGAAAATATCAGTACACCCAAAATGTTTGATAACCCTGCGGCAATTATTCCTTTTTTGTAAATACTTTTATTCATCATTAAACAAACTAAACTTGATAATAGCCTTATCAGATTTTATGCACAATTATTCGTAATACTTGACAAGTTTGTGAAACTTTTCATATACTAGCACTCTAACAGACAGAGTGCTAAACACTGCAATTTCCATCTGTTAGAAACATATTATAACAGTTATTAACTATACCTAAATAAAGGAGTAACAAAAATTATGGCTACAACAATTAAACCATTGCATGACAGAGTAATTGTCAAACGCATTGAAGAAAACACAACAACATCAGGTGGAATTATCATTCCTGATTCAGCAAAAGAAAAACCACAAGAAGGCGAAATCATCGCAGTTGGTGAAGGAAAATATAAAGAAGACGGCACACGCCAAACATTGGACGTTAAAGAAGGCGACCGTGTTTTATTTGGTAAATACAGCGGTTCTGAGATTACACTTGATAATGAAGAATTCTTAATGATGCGTGAAGACGAAATCTTAGGAATCATCAATCGAGCGGGCGAAGCAGCAAGCTAAATGTTTGTCATTTGTTAGTAGATAGTTGTTAGTTGCTTTTTTCTTATGCAACGAATAACTGACAACTAACGACGAACCGACAATAAATTAAATACATATTTATATAGAACAAAAGATTATTAGTTAGGAGATATAAAAGATTATGGCAAAGCAAGTAGTTCATGGTGAAGAATCGAGAGCGGCGATTTTACGTGGTGTAAATCAATTAGCCGACGCAGTAAGAGTTACATTAGGTCCGAAAGGTCGCAACGTAGTTATTGACAAAAAATTCGGTTCGCCGACGATCACAAAAGACGGTGTAACCGTTGCAAAAGAGATCGAATTAAAAGACTCATTGGAAAATATGGGTGCTCAAATGGTTCGTGAAGTTGCATCTAAAACATCTGATGTTGCCGGTGACGGAACAACGACCGCAACCGTTTTGGCTCAATCAATTTTCAAAGAAGGCGTTCGCACAGTTGCCGCCGGAGCAAATCCGATGGCACTCAAACGTGGTATTGAAAAAGCAGTCGCAAAAGTTATCGAAGAAATCGGTAATTTTTCAAAACCGGTTTCAGGTGATTCGATCGCACAAGTCGGAACAGTTTCCGCAAATGGCGACAAAACGATTGGAACAATTATCGCTCAAGCGATGGAAAAAGTTGGTAAAGACGGCGTTATCACAGTTGAAGAAAGCAGAACAATGGACACAACTTTGGAAGTTGTTGAAGGTATGCAATTTGACCGTGGTTATTTATCACCGTATTTCGTAACCGATCCTGAAAGAATGGAAGCAGTTCTCGAAGATCCGTATATTCTCATCAATGAAAAGAAAATCAGCAATATGAAAGATTTGTTGCCGATTCTTGAACAGGTTGCAAAACTTGGCAAACCTTTGATGATTATTGCTGAAGATATTGACGGTGAAGCTCTGGCAACATTGGTTGTAAACAAACTTCGCGGAACATTGAATGTTGCGGCAGTTAAAGCACCGGGTTTTGGTGATAGACGCAAAGCAATGTTGGAAGACATCGCAACCTTAACAGGCGGAACAACTATCAGCGAAGACCTCGGTATTAAATTGGAAACAATTACGCTTGAGGAGTTGGGAACAGCTAAGAAAGTTACGATTGACAAAGTCAATACAACAATCGTCGAAGGTGGCGGAGTAGGTTCAGCTATCGAAGGTCGTGTTAAAACAATTCGTTCACAGATCGAAGAAACATCTTCCGATTATGACCGCGAAAAATTGCAGGAACGTCTGGCTAAATTAGTTGGCGGAGTTGCAGTTATTAAAGTTGGTGCGGCAACTGAAACCGAGATGAAAGAGAAAAAAGCTCGTGTTGAAGATGCAATGCACGCAACCCGTGCGGCTGTTGAAGAAGGAATCGTTCCGGGCGGCGGAGTTGCACTTATTCGTGCGGCGAGAGTTTTGGACAACTTTGACACTGAAAGCGAAGATGCTGATGAATTGATCGGTGTTTCCATCGTTAAACGTGCGTTGGAAGAACCGCTTCGTCAGATCGCTAACAACGCTGGACGCGAAGGTGCAGTTATCGTTGAAAATGTTCGCAGTGAAAACAGCGACACATACGGTTTCAACGCTGCCACCGAAAAATTTGAAGACCTCGTAGCGGCTGGTGTCATTGACCCGGCAAAAGTTACCAGAACAGCTCTTCAAAACGCTGCATCCATCGCCGGATTGATGCTTACAACCGAAGCTATGATCGCTGACGTTGATGAAGAAGGCGACAGCGGCGGAATGGGCGGAATGGGCGGAATGGGCGGAATGGGAATGGGAATGTAATCCCGTTCTAGACTTCAATTTCCGTATTACTTAAAAAGACCTCGTTGAAATTTCAGCGAGGCTTTTTTGTGTTTACAATGCCAAAATCTTTTAAAGATCAGGGGCAAAAAAATCGTTGACTTTAATTATTATCTAACCGATACTTATGTGAAGTTTAACTCAAAAAGGGGAGAAATAATTAAATGAAAATTATTCTAAAGTTAATTTCCTTAACTTGTTTAATGCTGATCTTAATGTTGAGTCTGAGCGAAGTTCAAGCACAGGTTTCCAACGGTCGAATTGCTTTTGTTCGGGATAATGAAATTTACACGGCGGACAGCAGTGGCACGAACGCGATTAATCTTACTAATAATACCGCCACCGATAGCAGTCCCGCTTACTCGCCGGATGGCAGAAAAATAGTGTTTTCCAGCTACCGCGACGGCAACTTTGAAATTTATATAATGAATCAGGACGGCAGTAATCAGATTCGTTTAACGAATAATACATCGGTAGATGCCGATCCGTCATTCTCACCCGACGGAACAAAAATCATTTTTGTCAACAACAATGAAATTTATACGATGAATCCGGACGGTACGAATCCAGTTCGCACCTCCACTAACAATCTTTCCAAATCACAACCAAAGTTTTCGCCGGATGGTAATAAGATCGTTTTCACCGGATTTATCCAAAGCACCGGACAACGTTCTATTTACACAATGAATGCAGATGGCAATTCATTACTTCAAATAACAAACGGAATAAATGATACTTCACCATCTTTTTCAACGGACGGAA
>JBGTHN010000681.1:0-2923 GCA_041746235.1 Pyrinomonadaceae bacterium
CGCCCGGTGCGGGAATATCTCCGGTTGCTCCATAAGGATATGAGAAAAATGTTGTGTCTTCCGAACGCAATACAAATACTTCATTTGTCGAATCACGCCAAAAAGCCAGATCGGTTTTGTCATCTCCAGTATAATCTGCCGGAATCGGAATATCGCTTGATGTGCCAAATGAGAAAGCACGATTTCCACCGTCAACACTTCTTAAATACCACCATTGCCCGACATTCGGACGGTAAATAGAAACGTCTGTTTTATTATCACCGTCAAAATCAAAACGTGCTTTGCTTTCAGGGACAACTGTCGGAATTGAACCTTTTGCTAATTCGCCGACATAAGTAATCGCTAATTTTGAAAACTTCTCGGCGTGAGTCGCCATATTATTACTGCGTGCGATCGTGTCGTTGGTAGTATGTAATGCAGTATTATGTTGATTAAATGGTGCTTCAAACGGAAATGATGCCGGATAACCTTTTTCGTGCCAAGCTAGATGGTCGGAACAACCGTAATTGCACGTAGTATTGGTATAGGTCAAAGTTGGCAGATAGGTCGTAACCAAACTTTTCATAAAATCGGTTTGAGGGATATTTACATAACTACTGTTAGTTTCAAAGGCAAAATCAAAACTTGGATTGCCTTTGAAATTTGTCATATCCAACTGCATCGCACCGATGACGTTTATGTTGTTCGCTTGAAAATCGGTAGCAATACCTCTCGAACCTCGAAGTCCAACTTCTTCTGCCGAATAAGCCATGAATTTAACGGTTTTTTCGGGGCGAAAACCGGATTGAGCAATTACTCTTATGGCTTCTGTTAAACTTGCGATACCGGATGCATCATCGTCCGCACCGGGAGCCGAGCCGGTTGTCGTTCCACTTCTGATCGAGTCTTGATGACCGCCTAAAACAACAACTTCATTTGGAGAAACAGTTCCTTGAATAGTTAAAATAACAGATGGCTGCGGTGTAATATTTGTTGGATGATTAAAAAATGCGACGCTTATATCATCTCTGCCTACTGCTAAAGCCGTCCATTTATCTTTGATATAAGTTGCGGATTGAATAGCAGTCGGTTGATCGTGTCTTCTTGTTAAAAAGGCGGATAAGTCTATTATCGTTTGACGAACATTCGGTTCGGTCGTTTGTGCGACCAAAGGTGCAACATTGCTTTGATTATTTATGGTGTAATCAACCAATTGTTGATTTCCATCGGCTACTAAAAAGTCTGAAATAGAATTTAATGCTTCGCTTTCCGTTTGGTGAGCAATAAATCCGGCACATTTTTGAAAATGTTTGTGCATTTCGCCCGAAAGTTTTTCCAACTCTCCGTCATTTGTCAGGACGACCGCAATTCCATCTTGAATGCGTTTTACATTCAATTCTATTTTCGTTCCGTTTCGGAGTGATTCATCCTGAATTGTTTTTAACTCATTTGCATCAATCGTTACCCAAGTTTCACGCTTTTCGGCTTGAGATCCATTGAATTTTGTCGAAATAAAAAGTGCAAATACGGCTAAACATATAACCGTCGAAAAGATAAAAATAGACTTATAACGTCGCATATTTTTTTTTAATATCCTTACTTAATTTTGATAGATGTAATTACGGGGCGGTCAAACTATACAAGATATAAGATTAGCCTGTAAGAATCAAGTTAAATTAACTCTATTGGTTAATTAATTACAGCAATAAATTCAAGTCTGACAAATAAATTACAAAGTTTTGGTGATTTTGGATAAAGAACGCGGTTCGTCGGGATTCAAACCCTTTGCTTCGGATAGATGTGCGGCAAATAATTGAGCAGGAATAATAAAGGGAATCGGTGAGAGATATTCATCAATTTCAGACGGCATATTTATACTGCGGGAACTCAACTTTGCTATTCTTTTTTCATTTGTGATCGAAAGACTATCGGCATTTAATTCCTTCAGACGCTTTAGTAAATCAATATTACTTTTTATCGTTACACCTTTCGGAGCAAACATAATCATCGGGAAACGTCTTTCAACAATTGCCAGAGGACCGTGAAAAAAATCTGCGGACGAAAATCTTTCGGCAACGACGTAACAGGTTTCCATCAATTTTAACGCGAGTTCAAAAGAATTGCCGTAATTCAAACCGCGACCGACGACGACGCAATTTTCCATAAAACTGTAGCGTTGAGCAATTTCTTTGACCTGTGAATTAAGTTTAAGTGCATCATCGGCAAATTGCGGAATTTTTTCCAGTTCGATGCGTTTTGATTTGTCGAGCAGTGCATTTGCCAGCAAATAAAAATGGAGCATTTGTCCCGTATATGTTTTGGTTGCGGCAATAGATTTTTCTTTTCCCGTTTGAATTAGAAGCGTTTCATCTGCCGTTTTAGTAATTTGCGAAGCTCCGTTATTTGTTATGCCGAGCGTGAATGCACCGGATTTTTTGGCATTGGTTAAAACTTGATTTATGTCCGAACCTTCGCCGGATTGCGAAACACCGATGACCAAGGCACGATCTAATTTTAGTTTTGCTTTGTAAAGCGTGTGAACCGAAGGTGCGGACAAAGATACGGGAATTCCGCAGGTTGTTTCCAATAAATATCTTCCGAAAAGTGCGGCATTATCGGAACTTCCGCGTGCGACCAAAACGATTAGATCAATATCTCGGTTTTGCAAAAATTTCCCGATCTTAGAGAGTTTCTTGCTCTCCGCTTTGATCGTTTTTTCCAAAACAAAGGGTTGTTGAGCAATTTCTTTAAGCATTAGAGACATATTTGTAATTAGATCGGAAAATAAATTTATTCTTCATCCAGTGTAAAAGTTTTATGGATCAAATCTAGTTTGTCTTTGACTTCTTTTAAAATTGAATTTATTAAACCACCGATCAAAATTACCATCGCAGTTAAATAAAGCCAGAGCATAAGGATTATTACCGCACCGATCGAGCCGTAA
>JBGTHN010000682.1:0-1800 GCA_041746235.1 Pyrinomonadaceae bacterium
TGAACCGAAACAACCGCCAACAAAAATGCCAACACCAATAACGAACAACTTTGTAATATTCTCTTTTTCATGATTATTTCTCCTTTATCATTTCTGTCTGTTAATTATTATCGAAGATCATTTATGCCTTCATCTATTAACGCGGCGTTTTTCGGAAAACCGTCCAGAATTAATAATCAACAAGTTTAGAAAAACATTGACTTAGTGCTTTGCGGGATATATTCTTGCCGGTAATTACAGCAAATCAGGGGTCGTGAATTGAAATGAATCAAACTCATAAAATAACCGGAATGCTGCACGAATGGAGCAACGGAAACCACGAAATACTGGAAGACTTGATGCCGCTTGTTTATGACGAACTGCACAAACAAGCCGCCCGCTATTTGCGCCGCGAACGCCCAAATCATACTCTTCAAACGACAGCTCTGATCCACGAAGCCTATCTCAAATTAATTGACCAACACAGTGTAAATTGGGAAAATCGAACACATTTTTTTGCCATTGCAGCACAGTTAATGCGGCGGATTTTGGTTGACCACGCCCGTGCGAAGAATTGTATAAAACGCGGCGGTGATGCTGTAACGGTGCTTTTTAATGAAACCACCATCGTTATTGACAAAGGTAGAAGCGTTGATCTGATTGCTTTGGATGAAGCGTTGAATCGTTTAAAGGAAAGGGATGAGCGGCAGGTTCGCGTTGTCGAACTCAGATATTTTAGCGGTTTGACTTTGGAGGAAACGGCAACGGCATTGAAGGTGTCGCGGGCGACTGTCGCAAATGATTGGAGTATGGCGAAGGCTTGGCTGCATCGTGAATTGACGAGATAAAATTTTGGATCATTTTTCCGTTTTTATCGCGTTAATAGATACGGATATTTGTATCTTGAATAAAGATAGATGGAAAATTTTTCATTCGAGATATTGAAAAGAAACAAATTCCGGGTTTCAAAAAACAATGAAACAGGATAATTGGCAACAGGTTAAAGATATTTTTGGTGATGTCGTTCAGCAAAAGCCCGAAGTGCGTCAGGCGTATCTTGAACGAGCCTGCGACGGCAACAAGGAAATTCGTCGTGAAGTCGAATCTCTTTTATCTTCTTTTGATAGTGCCGAAAGCTTTATGGAATCGCCCGCTGTTGTCGAAGTTGCCGAATTATTTGTCGCCGGAATTCCACAATTCGAAAGCGGACAAGTTCTCGGACATTACGAAATTATCGAGCAAATCGGCACGGGAGGAATGGGCGAGGTTTATCTGGCATTAGACAAAATCTTAGACCGCAAAGTCGCCATTAAAGTTCTTTACGAAAAGTTCTCTCAACACGAATCGAATCTCCAGAGATTTATTCTGGAAGCAAAATCCGCTTCTGCTTTGAATCATCCGAATATTTTAGTCATCCACGAAATACGTGAAACTGAAAATACGCAGTATATTGTCAGCGAATACATCGAGGGCAGGACCTTACGCGAACTTGTAGATGATCAACCTTTAAAAATGTCGGAAGTCTTGAATTTTTCGATTCAGATTGCCGGTGCATTAACCGCCGCTCACGCCGCCCGTCTCGTTCACCGCGACATCAAACCGGAAAACATAATGATTCGCCCCGATGGTTTTGTCAAGATTCTGGATTTCGGTCTGGCAAAACTGGTCGAACAAAAAAACAAATCGTTCATCAATTCGGAAGCCGAAACCATGAAACAAAATCAAACAGCGAAAGGCTTGATTTTAGGAACGGTCAATTATATGTCGCCCGAACAGGCAAAAGGCAAAAAGGTTGACGAGCGGACGGATGTTTTCAGTTTC
>JBGTHN010000683.1:0-3798 GCA_041746235.1 Pyrinomonadaceae bacterium
GAGAGTTTGATGAAACAAACGCTTTCAGAATCTGTTGATAAAGCTATAACTCAAGAATTTGCTGAACTTGCACAAGAATTGGAAAAATACGCAAGCATTTTAACACACAGAGATTTTCACGCCGCAAATTTAATGATTGACGATAAAAACAATTTGCGAATAATTGACCATCAAGATGCCAGACTCGGTTCTGTTGCTTATGATCTCGTTTCGCTTTTGCTGGATAGAATTACAAAACTTCCCTCGCAAGATTGGCTTGATACTAAAAAGGAATACTTTTTAAAAGAACGAGAAAACCTCGGATTAGATAAAATAGATTATGAACAATTTAATTACGAATTTGAATTAATGACCGTGCAGAGATGCCTAAAAGCAATCGGAACTTTTTCAAATCAAGCCGGAAATTTTGGCAAGAAACATTTTATTCAATATATAAATCCAATGTTCAAAGTAGTTTTAGAAGCATGTGAGCGTTTGCAAAGATTTCCAAATTTGCAGAAAATAATAAAAAACATTCTGGAAGAAAAGAATTAGTAAAAAAACTAAACATTGAAATTAAAAGAATATTAGATGAAACAAACATATATAAACGAATTAAAAGATAAAATTGGCGAAGCCGTGACATTAAAAGGCTGGCTTTATAACTCACGTTCAAGCGGTAAACTCGTTTTTGCTCAATTGCGAGATGGAACAGGAATCGTTCAATGTGTCATTTTTAAAGGCAATGTGTCCGAAGAGCTTTTTGATAATGCAAAATCGCTTGGACAAGAATCATCGCTTATCGTTCACGGAACGGTCAAAGAAGATGCACGTTCCCCAATTGGCGTTGAAATAGATGTAACAGACTTGGAAATCGTCCAGAACGCCAGCGATTACCCAATTACGCCAAAAGAACACGGAACGGAATTCCTGATGGACAATCGGCATTTATGGATTCGCTCAAAAAAACAACACGCAGTTTTACGAATTCGCCATACGGTTATCAAAGCAGTTCGTGACTTTTTTGACGATCAAGGATTTATTCTCGCCGATACACCTATTTTTACGCCCGCCGCTTGTGAAGGGACAACGACGCTTTTTGAAGTCGATTATTTCGGAGATGATAAAGCATATCTGACGCAAAGCGGACAGCTTTATAATGAAGCAACCGCCGCCGCATTTGGTAAAAGTTATGCCTTCGGTCCTACATTTCGTGCAGAAAAATCAAAGACTCGTCGCCATTTAACGGAATTTTGGATGGTTGAACCCGAAGTTGCATTTGCCAAACTTGAAGATATGATGGATCTAGGCGAAGCGATGATTTTATTCATTGTTAAGCGTGTTTTAGAAAACCGTCGTGACGATCTGGAAACGCTTGAACGCGACATTTCAGTTCTGGAAAATATAACTGAAGGATTTCCCAGATTACATTACGATAAAGCGGTCGAAATACTTCAAGAAGGTTTTGAAAAAGGCGAACTCGAAAACAAATTTGAATGGGGCGGAGATTTTGGTTCACCCGATGAAACATATCTTTCTGCCCAGTTCGACAAACCGATCTTTGTTCACCATTTCCCTGCCGCGATAAAAGGTTTTTACTTTGAAATTGATTCGGAACGCCCAGAACTTGCCTTGGGAGTTGATTTGCTTGCACCGGAAGGTTACGGCGAAATAATCGGCGGCGGCGAACGTGCGATGGATTTGGAATATTTGGAAAAACAACTCGAAAAACACAATCTGCCAAAAGAATCATTTGAATGGTATCTTGATCTTCGCCGTTACGGTTCAGTGCCACACGCCGGTTTCGGAATGGGAATCGAGCGTTGCGTAACTTGGATGTGCGGAATTGAACACGTTCGTGAAACAATTCCTTTTCCAAGAATGTTATATCGTTTGAAACCATAAACAAATGTTGGATAAAATTAAACTTAAGATTTTCCTGCTATTACTCTTATTGGTTTTTGCCCAATTCATTGCCGGTCAAAAACCAATAAGAGACTTGGATTCAACCGTTATTTTAATTTCCATAGACGGTTTCAGATACGATTATTTAGAGCAATACAAACCGAAAACTCTAAATAAATTAGCAAAAAAAGGTGTTCGTGCAAAATGGCTGATTCCATCTTTTCCGACTAAGACATTTCCGAATCATTACACAATCGCTACGGGTTTATTGCCAGAGAATCACGGAATAATTGAAAATAATATTTATGATCCTGAGTTTGAAGCGGTTTTTGGTTTAGGAAAACGCGAAGAAGTTCAAAATCCTCGTTGGTGGCAAGGCGAACCGATTTGGGTTACAGCAGAGAAACAAGGTCAAACGGCTGCTGCATATTTTTTTCCCGGAACAGAAACAAAAATTATGAATGTTTCGCCAACATTTTGGAAACAATATGACGGTAAAATTCCTAATGAAGATCGAGTTGACACGGTTTTAGAATGGTTTGATCTACCAAAAGAAAAACGCCCGACATTGTTCACAATGTATTTTTCGGACATAGACGATGCCGGACACGGATTTTCTCCTGTTTCAAAGGAAACAAAGGCAGCAGTAAAAAATGTAGATAAAGTAATCGGAAGACTCGTAAAAGGTTTGAAGAAACGTAAGATTGATAAAAAGGTAAATTTGATAATTGTTTCTGACCACGGAATGACAGCAGTTGATCCCAAAAATGTGGTTATTTTAGACGAAATGTTTGATACCGATTTGGCTAAACAGATTTTATGGGTAAGTGAATTTGTCCAGATTTTTCCAAAAGATGGAAAAGAAGATGAGATTTATACTTCGATAAAATCAAAACTTCCAACACAGGCAATCATTTATCGTAAATCTGAAATTCCCGCTAGATACAGATATAAAAATAACCGACGCATTGCACCGATTATCGTTTTACCTAATGAAGGTTGGCGAATAACAACTCGTGAAAGATTTGAAAAGGATAAAAGTGCCGGGAAATTAGATAAAATTGGTGGCTCACACGGTTATGACAATCAACTCGAATCTATGCGTGCAATTTTTATCGGACACGGAGAGGCTTTCAAAAATGGATTTGTTTCGGAACCGTTTCAAAATATTGAGATTTATAATTTGATGTGCAAGATTTTAGGCTTAAAACCTGCCGAAAATGATGGAAATTTTGATAATGTTAAAGATTTGTTGAAGTAATCTTTACTCAGTTTGTATAGTCAAAACAGCGATTTCTGGCGGCACTAAAAAGCGAATCGGTAAAATACTAGTTCCGATTCCCGTTGTTACAAACATATCTAAATCACCTTCTTTTATGTGCCCATACGAATAGGTTTGTCCATAACTTGATGGAACGATAAGACTGCCAATTAACGGAAACCATACTTGTCCACCATGTGTATGCCCAGCCAAGTATAATTTCAAATCTTTTGATATGGATAAGTCTCCGGTAACCATTTTTACAACATCCGGGCTATGCTCCAAAACAATTACATCTCCAACATTTTCATTTTTTTCTAAATCAACTTTTACCTCTTCACTAAAAGTTGACCAACGTCTAATTTTTGTGTGATCAATTAATCCGAATATTCGCAACTTTTCATTAC
Source organism: Pyrinomonadaceae bacterium (assembly GCA_041746235.1). Taxonomy (GTDB): domain Bacteria; phylum Acidobacteriota; class Blastocatellia; order Pyrinomonadales; family Pyrinomonadaceae; genus Aridibacter. Next base: position 3,553 of record JBGTHN010000683.1, read on the forward strand.
CTTTTGAAATAACAAAAACTTCATTTTCTAAAACAGTTACCTCAACTTTTTGAAGTTCTTCCTTAATTTTTTTATCGTTATACAAAACATCGTGATTTCCCAAAACTGCAAAGACTCCATATTTCGCTTTCAAGCCTTTCATATTTTCCGCAATCGTTTCAATCGGCATTTTAAGACTTCTTTCGGTCATCGGTTTATCTTCGCGTTTTTGAGAAACAAAATCACCCAATAACACTATTAAATCAG
>JBGTHN010000684.1:0-2804 GCA_041746235.1 Pyrinomonadaceae bacterium
AAAATGGACGGATGCTGAACAAACAACTTTAATGTGTCCGCATTGTGGAATCACAGAAGTTGTAAAGTGAAAAAGTTTTCACTGTTTCACTTTAAATTGTTTTGTAAACATTTTGCACGTTTTTTCCGTCTATAAAGTGTCAGCCAACTTTTCGCACCTTTTGAATCATCTTCTTAAAAGGTAGAATAGTTTGCTCAAAATAAAATTTATACGAGGTTTCCGAATGACAAGAAAGATTTTTACAATTCTGATCGCGTTTGCATTTGTTGCAGGCACGATCGGCTACGTTTCCGCCGATGATAAAACTAAAAAGGATTCAAGCGAATTGGCTGTGCTTTTGCCCGAATCCGATATGGTTATGACGATGGACGCGGAGAGATTTTTGGATGTTGCACTTCCGCAGATATTATCCGCCAATCAAGCCAAATTAAAACAAGTTAATAACATAATCGCCGAGGTTAAAAGCAAAACAGGTTTGGATCTAAGAGAATTCAGACAAGTTGCCGTTGGCGTTAGAAGCAAACAAATTTCGTCAGTAGAAACAGATTTTGAGCCGGTTGTGTTGGCTCGTGGAACAATCAATGCCAAAACGCTTGTTTCGGTTGCAAAACTTGCTTCAAACGGAAAATACAAAACTGAAGAAGTCGGCGGACGCACAATTTATATTTTCTCGCCGAAAGATCTGATAGAACAGCACAAAGACAAGATCAAAGGCGGAAATTCTCTTTTTGATAAAACCTTGGATAAAATGTCAAAAAGTTTTTCCAAAGACATAGCAGTGGCGGCTTATGACAGCAATACGATCGCTTTCGGTATTCCTTCAAGGGTTCGTGAAACGGTTGGAAACACGCCGCGAATCAGCAATAATGTGTTGGGTTTGCTCAATCGAAAACCGAATTCGATCATCAATGTTGGTGCAAATATGTCTTCCGGTTTATCCAAATTTTTACCTTTGGATAATGACGAACTCGGCAAAGACTTGGATTCGATTCGACAGATGCAAGGTTCGATGGATGTTGCTGATGGCAAAACTCTCGTTTCAATTCTCGCTAAAACTGAGCAAACAGTTCAAGCCGAAAGTTTGGAATCAAACTTACAAGCATTGCAAATGGTTTTTTCAAGATTGCTTCTCGGAATGAAAGGCGATGATAAAAAAGTTTATGGCAGAACTCTTGCAAATATGGAAATTTCGCGTCGGGCAGATGAAATTTCGATTGATCTGGCAGTTCCGCAAAGTGATATTGACGCGATCATCGGCGAGAAATGATCTAAAGTTTTGTTTTTCTCTTCTTTTTTTTACAGGCTGTCGGGTTTTTACTGACAGCCTTTTTTATTGGAATTTCATCCGATAGACGGTAAAAACATTTATCGTTTCTTTTGATTCTCAAAGACTTTCCCGTAAAATTAAAATCAATGAAAACAGAATTCTTTAAATCAAAACTCGTCGTTGTTTTTGCGTTGGCAATTTTTGCAAACGGATTGACCTCTGAACTTTCGGCACAAACCAAGCCGAGAAACAGAGTTATAATCACTGATCCGAAAGCTTCGCCAACGCCAACGCCAACTCCGACACCGCAAGTCACGCCAACGCCCGCTACGCAAACCGTTTCTTATTTGCAATCAAGAATTGTAATGACATTGGGAAATCCAATGCTCAAACGCGGACAGGTCGGCGTAAAAATTATATCGCTTGATTCGGGACAGACAGTTTATGAACGAAATGCGGAAAATTATTTTATGCCCGCGTCGAATATGAAAAGCTACACAATTGCGGCGGCACTTGATAAACTCGGTCCGAATTTTCGTTTTGTAACAAGTGTCTATGCAAATTCGCAACCCGATGCAAACGGCACAATTAACGGAGATCTAATCATCTACGGACGCGGTGATCCATCAATTTCAACGACATTTTCCGAAGGGAATTATTATCAGGGAATTGATCTGCTTGCTGATAAAATCGTTCAATCGGGCGTAAAAGAAGTTTCGGGAAATCTCATCGGTGACGAAACATATTTCAACACACAACCGATTCCTTACGGTTGGGAATGGGACGATCTGCAATGGTATTACGGAGCAGAAATTTCTTCGCTTTCGATAAATGACAATTCGGTTGATTTGAAAATTTTTCCGACTTCGGCTGGAACTGCTTTGAATGTGCAGATTTTACCGGCTAATCGTCTTTTCAAGATCATAAACACGTCGCAAACTTCCGCACGCGGAACAAAGCGTCAGATAAAAGTTACGAAATTATTGGGACAAAATACTTTGGAAATTTCGGGAACGATGCCCGAAAATGACAGCGGATATACCGGCTCAATTACTGTTACCAGACCGGCAGAATTATTTGTTGAGTTATTAAAACAGCGACTGCAATTAAAAGGCGTAAATGTTCGTGGAACAACACGGGCAATGAATCAAACCGAGCGTTACGGACAAAAACTTGATCTCGCAAAATATAAGGAAATCACAAATCTTCAATCTACATCGTTTAGCGTCATTGCCGCAAAAACAATGAAACCGAGCCAAAATTTATACACCGAATTGATCTTGCGTTCCTTGGGCGAAGCAAATGCAACAAATTCAAATATGGATAAAACATCCGAGCAGAAAGGAATCGAAATTGTGCAGGAAACCCTTAGAAAGGCAGGTGTTTCAAATGACAGCGTTGTTCAATACGATGCCAGCGGACTTTCACGACATAACTTAATCACGCCGAATTCTGCCGCAATGCTTTACAAATATATGGACAAAAACCGTTATGCCGCAGTTTGGCGAAATATACTGACAATTGGCGGAGTTGACGG
>JBGTHN010000685.1:0-20274 GCA_041746235.1 Pyrinomonadaceae bacterium
TCGGAATTTATGGAAAAACATACGGTTGCGAAATTTATCGGTTCGCCTCCGGGCTATGTCGGATACGAAGAAGGCGGACAATTAACCGAAAAATTAAGACGCAAGCCATATTCGATCGTGCTTTTCGATGAAATTGAAAAAGCTCATCCCGATCTTTTTAATGTGCTTTTGCAGGTCTTTGAAGATGGAAAATTAACCGATGCTCAAGGCACTGAAGTTGATTGTCGAAATGCTGTATTTATAATGACTTCAAATATTGGAGCGAGATTTATTCAAAAACGGACAACACTCGGTTTTCAAGGAAGCGAAGAGGCTTCGATCGAGAAAATGGAAGAGCAGGTTTTATCGGAAGTTAAAAAGACATTTGCTCCCGAATTTATCAATCGTTTAGATGAAATAATTGTTTTCGATGAATTGAGCGACAAGGATTTAATGAAGATCATTGATTTGCAGGTTGGAATGTTGAATAAGATTCTTGAAGTTCACACTTTACGGGTTAAGTTGACGAAAGAAGCAAAGCAGTGGTTAATTGATAAAACCTGTGCTGATAGAAGTTACGGTGCAAGACCGCTTCGACGTGCCTTACAGAAATATGTCGAGGATGAACTCTCGGAAGCCTTGATTCAAGGCAATTTTGAAGGCAAAGAATTAGTCGAAGTTTATTGCAAAAAAGACAAATTAATGATTCGTCCGAAAGATGTTGAAGAAGGTAAAAAAGTGATGACAACATAGAATTAAATCAAGAATTAAGAAAAGAAGCATAAAAGAGTATTATAAATATACCTTTTGTGCTTTTTATTTTTACTGCTTTACTTGTATAATTCGTAAGTTTGTTGGCAAGTTATCGCAAATTGATTCTGAAAAGGCAACCAACAGTTCTTCAATAGAATCTAAATCCGCGTAAATAACCAACATTTGAAAGTCCATTTTGAACAAAACTTTTACGAAGATTTTTTATATTTTAGGCGTTGTGGTTTAACGCAAGTTTTTGGACTACTCATATTATGAAATACTGCACTTATAAAAAAAGGAAAGTTGGCATTATGCAAATTTTACGAGTCTTTGGGCTTGTTTTGATTTCTTTTATATTTTTAAACGGATTTATATCAGCCGGAGAAATAACAAAAGATACCCGCAAAAGCAAAGCAGAAAAAGAGGAAAAACAGCAATTAGTTGAATCGGTAGATATTCAAGGAAATCGTCGTTTAAAAGACCCGGACCTTTTATCTTATATCCGAACCCGTCCGGGCGATACTTATGATCCCAAAGCTCTTGAACGGGATTTGAAAGAACTTCTCTCGCTCAATTTTTTTGACAAGACGGCAACTCGTGTATTGACCAAACCCGGAATTCGCGGTGGTGTTGATGTGATTTTTGAAGTTGCCGAATTACCAATTATTCGTGATTTGCAATTCAAAGGGACAAAAGCGATTGTCGAATCGGATATTCTCAAAGCGTTTCGTGAAAATCGCATCGGCATTTCAAAAGAAGCGGTTTATGATCCGGTAAAAGCAAGAAACGCAAGTAGAGTTTTGCGTGAAATGCTTGCTTCCAAAGGCTATCCGAATGCAAAAATTAAAATTATTGAAGAAGAAGTTTCGGCTACTTCGATAGGTGTAACATTTGAAATAGACCAAGGCAACCGCTCCAGAATCGTAAAAATCGAATTTGAAGGAAATGAAAAGTTTAAGGACGGGGAACTTCGAAAGCAATTACAATTGGTGCAGGAAACAGGTCTAATCTCGCGTTTTAAAGGTCAAGACATTCTCGACTTACGCAAACTTGAATATGACCTGCAAACGAATGTGAAGCAATATATGTTCTCGAAAGGATATTTTCAAGCGAGAATCGGTGATCCGCAAGTTGAAGGACTTGGCTACAAACGCACCGGATTTCCAATTTTGAAAATACTTCCTCTTCCCCTTATAACCTCAAAAGACGATACATTGAAAATTATTGTTCCAGTTAATGAAGGAAAAATTTTCCGTGTCGGAGAAGTTACGATTGAGGGAAATTCGATATTTTCCGAACAACAAATTTCATCAATCGTCGGAATTAAAAAAGGTGAATTGGCAGATGGCAGACGTTTGCAAAAAGCATTATTTGAAGATTTAAAGAAAATTTACGGCGGACAAGGGTTTATTGAATACGATGTCGAACTAAATCCGACATTAAAAGATAATCCCGATAATCCGGCGGAAGGCATTGTTGATATAGCGATAAAGATTGATGAAGGAAAGCAATTCCGTCTGCGTAAGTTAGAGTTCACGGGCAATACCTTTACAAGAGATGTTGTATTGCGACGTGAAATGCTTCTCAATGAGCAAGACATTTATAATCAACTTGCCCTTGAAACGTCAATTATCAGACTTAATCAAACGCAATATTTTGATCCGATCAATAAAGACGAGGACGTAGAAACGAGAGCCGACAGCGAACAAGGACAGGTTGATGCAATCATCAAAGTTCGTGAACGCGGAAGACAGCAAATATCATTTAATGGTGGTATTTCGGGTTTAAGCGGAACATTTTTCGGTCTTGAATATTCGACAAATAACCTTCTCGGGCGTGGTGAAACTCTTTCGTTTGCATTCGGTGCGGGAAATCGTCAGCAAAGTTTATCGTTTTCTTTTACCGAACCTTATTTTCAAAACAGACCAATAGCCGTCGGATTTTCCATATTTGCATCGCGTTATAAATTCTTTGGTGAAGGAACATTTCTTTCGGAAAATAATGAGGCAATTGCAGGTGCTTTGAATCCTTTAGGATCTGTTATAGCCGATGAGAATACACTCTTTACGCAAACAACTTACGGAGTAAATCTTTTCGCAACAGCACCGCTTTCAGAGATATTTTTCAAAAAGCGTGCGTTTTCGACATTTTCAAGAATCGGTCTAACCTATCAATTCTCGGCAACAACCATTACCGATCCGCCAGTAAATCAATCAGCAAATGCGGCAGACAGAATTCCGATTATTTTCGCACAACCGAACATTATTACCAGTCGTATTGTTCCGACATTTGTTTATGACAGCCGACAGCCGACGGAAAACGGAATAGACACTTTGCGTGGAACACAAATTTCCGCATCTTTCGGTTTTGCCGGATTAGGCGGAGATATAAGAACTTATCAACCGAACATAACCTATACATCTTTTATTCCTGTTCGTCGCAAAAATTCCGGTAATGCCGAAGTCTTCGGTTTTAGAATCCAAGCCGGAACCATCGGGAGTTTTGCAACGACAGACAAAATCAAAAATGCCAACTCTTTGTCATTTGTCGGTGGAGTTCCACTTTTTGAAAGATACTTTTTGGGAAGTGAATTTGACCTTCGCGGATATGATTCGCGTTCAATTGGTCCGATTGCAAACTACAACACTTATCTGACCAGTAGAAATGTTGTTGCTGCAACCAATTTGAGTGGTGAAGCTATTCCGGTGCCGGGAATTGATGCGGATAGATTAGCGGAAATTGCTCAGTTAGGAATACTTGACGGACCGGATGGTGAGCGAAATGCTCTATTTAATAGAAATTTCCGATTTATTGGTGGTGACACAAAATTACTCGGAAACTTTGAGTATCGCATACCCATATTCGGTCCTCTGGCATTGGCGGCTTTTGCTGATGTCGGAACGGTTTTCAACATAAGAAAAACCGGACGACAAATAATTAATAGTGAATTTTTGCGAGATGACCAATTGGTTGGAGCGGGAACTTTAGGAGCGGTCGCGTTACAAAATTATCCGCGATTAGTGAATAATTTCGGAACACTTCTTTATTACCAAGACCAACTTTTAACAAATGAGGAGTTTCGAACAATCTTCTGTCCAAATCAGGCGTGTCCTGATAGTTTGCCGCCGGGAATTACAGCAATTGCATTACGTGGAGATGTTCAAACCAATGGAGTTCTCGATGTAGATAACAGTGCATTCAGCAAATTTGGTAACATTCGTTCGAGCATCGGGCTTGAAGCACGGATACAAGTTCCGGTGGTTAATGTTCCGTTTCGTTTGATTTACTATTATAATCCGAATGCTAAACTCGGAGTTACGGATGAAGTTCCGGGATTGTTTCTGCGTGGCAAGAAAAGTGGATTCCGCTTTTCGGTCGGTAGAACTTTCTAGCGGAAAACGATTTTTGATAAAAAGTTAGAATAGATTTTAATTGGGTTTTATTAGAAAATAATTGACATTTTCCTGCCAATTGAATAATATTGCTTTCCTTTTTACATCAGCAGAAATTTGTAAGCAACAGTTTTAATAAAAATAGTTTCAAAAGGATACTATCAAAATAAAAATTGATAAAACCTTTTTCAAAATTTAAGGAGTTTTATAAAAAATGAAAACATTACGTTTAGTTATCGTTAGTATGATTTGTGCAGCATTTTTAGCAATTGCAGCAACTGCACAAACAACCGCAAATGCAAAAATCGCTTTAATAAATACAAACGCATTTTATAATGTTGAAGGTGGTATTACTAAAATCGCCAACGGTTACAAAAAATTGAATGCCGAGATGAAGCCGATGCTTGATCAATATAATACGAAAGCGACTCAATATAATAATTTGAAGAAAGCTTATGATGAGTTGGTTCAAAGGGCAGGAACGGGCGTTCCGGTTGACGAAAAAGATGCACAGACTAAGGGTGAGCAACTTCTAACGCTAAAAACGGAAATTACCCGTATGCAGGAAGATATAAAAAACCAGAAAGAAAAGCGTGAGGCTGAGATAATGGAACCGATCAATAAGGAAATTGGACAGTCATTAGAAACTTATTCAAAGCAAAAAGGATATACATTAGTAATGGATATCGGACCGATGGTTAATGCTCAAATGCTTTTATATCTTGAACCGACAATTGACATTACAAAGGATTTTATAACTTTTTATAATGCCAAACCTGCCGGAACTGCTACTAAATAAAAGCTAGCGGTATAATATATTTATAGGTGAAGGTCAGAAATTGGGCGGAATTGTCTTCTGCCGATTTCTGACTTTTTGTGTTCTGAACTATAATGTGTTCTTTAATTATGAATATTATTGACATAAACGAGATTAAAAAAATCTTGCCACATCGCTATCCGTTTTTGCTTGTTGATAAAATTATTGAAATTGTGCCGAAAGAACGTATTGTTGGTATCAAACAAATTACTTTTAACGAGCCATTTTTTCAAGGACATTTTCCAGATATTCCGGTAATGCCCGGTGTTCTGCAAATTGAAGCCCTTGCCCAAGTTGGTGCGATTCTTGCCCTACGTGAATTTGAAGACCGCGATAACAAAATACCGTTTTTTACGGGAATCAATAACGCCAAATTTCGCCGACCTGTCGTTCCGGGCGATACTTTGACCTTGGAAGTAACGGTGCTTCGAATCGGCAGTAAAGTCCAAAAAATGCGTGGTGAAGCAAAAGTTGACGGGCAAATTACTGCTGAAGCGGAAATTATGAGCATCATCGTAGATAAAAAGTAAAAGGTAAAAGTAAAGAAAGATTTGTTTGATAAGGGAAATTAAAGTGCAAATCTAAAAGTGCAAATCTAAAATGTCCTACATTCATCCAACCGCAATAGTTAGCGAAAAAGCTAAAATCGGCAAAGATTGTCATATCGGAGCATATTCGATAATTGGCGATGATGTTGTTTTAGGCGATAAAATCCAAATCGAATCTCACGTTGTTATAGACGGAGAAACAAAAATTGGCGACGAAACTAAAGTTTTTCCATTTGTTTCAATCGGTTTAGCTCCGCAGGATTTGAAATACGATGGCGAGAAAACAGCGACGGAAATCGGCAAACGTAATCAAATAAGAGAATTTGTAACAATTCATCGTGGAACTACGGGCGGCGGAGGTTTAACAAAAATTGGTGACGACAATCTTTTTATGGCACAGTCTCACGTTGCTCACGATTGCCAACTTGGAAACGAGATTATAATGGCAAACGCCGCAACTCTTGCCGGTCACGTAGAGATTGCCAATAAAGCAAATATCGGAGCATATTCGGGCGTTCATCAATTTTGCCGAATCGGGCTCGAAGCCTTTGTCGGCGGATATTCGGTCGTCGTCAAAGATGCGATGCCTTTTGCGATAATTCAGGGAAATCACGCCAAATGCTTTGGCTTAAACCGCATTGGAATGAAAAGACGTGGTTATGAGCAGGAAACCATAAAAAAACTCAATCACGCCTTTCATTTATTACTTTCCGCCAAACTTAACACAACGCAAGCTATCGAAAAGATCAAAGAAGAAATTACTGATTGTGCGGAAGTTAATTTGCTTGTTGAATTTATTGAAACTTCAAAACGCGGAGTTATAAAATGACGTTTGGCTTAATTGCAGGTAACGGGCAATTTCCTTTTCTCGTCGCTGAAGGTGCAAAAAGTGCGGGACAAAAACTCGTTGTTGTTGCAATTAAAGAAGAAACCGACAAACGTATCGAAGAAATTGCCGATAAAGTAATTTGGGTTGGTATTGGCAAACTTGGGAAAATGATCTCGTTTTTCAAAAAAGAAAGTGTTTCCAAAGTGATGATGGCAGGACAAGTTAAGCATGTTCAGATTTTTAGCGGAGCATTACCCGATGTAAAAATGATGAAAATACTTTGGAATTTGCCTCAGAGAAATACGGATTCTTTGATCGGCGGAATTGCCGATACAATGGAAAAAGAGGGAATTGAACTAATTGATTCGACCTATTTTATTGAAGATCATCTTGCACCGGAAGGCGTTTTAACAAAACGAAAACCGAATGAATCCGAAAAAGAAAATATTGAATATGGTTTGAAGATTGCCAACGAAATTGCACGGCTCGATTTGGGGCAGACGATTGTTGTTCGGGCAAAGGCTTGTGTGGCGATTGAAGCGATGGAAGGAACTGATGCGGTTATAAAACGTGCGGGTGAATTGGCGAAAGGTAAATTAACTGTTGTAAAAGTTGCTAAACCGAATCAGGATATGCGTTTCGATGTTCCCGTTGTTGGTGTCCCGACAATTGAAACAATGATTAAAGCGGGAGCGACCTGTTTATGTTTGAACGCATATAAAACATTGATATTTAACCGCAAAGAAATGCTCGAACTTGCCGATAAAAATAAAATTTGCGTGATCGGCGTTCGCAACGAAACAAATTTAATCCAACCTACGTAAGACACACGGAAACTAATTTACTGAAAAGCACTTGGCAAATAGCAGTCGGCATTTGGAATTATCAATACTTTCCGATTTATACAAATCTAAAAATAAATAACTTCGTAAAGATTTTAATAACGATATAGTTCGATAAGTGCGAATATAGAATAAGATTTTGGAGAATTAAATGAGAAAAAATTTACTTGTATTATTTATACTTCTGTCATTTGTTTTGCCTTCAGCAGTTTTGGCAAGAACAGATGTGGATACAAAAGCTACCGTCACGATAACTGCGGAAGAACGCAAAATGGCGGAAGCGATCACGGCGGAACAACTTAAAGATTTTTTATATTTTGTTGCATCGGACGAAATGGAAGGACGCGATACGCCTTCACGCGGACTTGATCTAACGGCAAAATTTCTTGCTCTCAATCTAAAGCGTTGGGGCTTCAAAGGAGCAGGCGACAATGGAACATTTTTTCAAAAAATGAACATTTTGCGTGATGGAATTGATTCTAAACGAACAAAAGTATCGATCGGTGGAAATGATTTTGCCTTCGGGAAAGACTTCTTTCTTTTAGGCGAAAATGGTATGGCAAGCGGTGATATGGTTTACGGCAAGGACGGTTGGTTCGTGAAATCCAAAAACATTGACGCTTTTGAAGGTATTGATGTAAAAGACAAGATCGTTGTTATTAACGGAGACGGATTTTCACTGAGAGGTTTGCAACCGCCAAAAGGTGTGTCCAACGCTGATTTGAAAGCGGAAGACAAAGATACCGGATGGGCTGACCCGTTGAGCTATGCAAAAATGAAAGGGGCGAAAGCGGTTTTGATCGTTGCAAATCCACAACTTCAAGGCTTTTGGGGAAGACTTAAAAGTTTTATGTCGCGTGGGCAGATGTCGGTTGAAGGTTTAGAAAGAGGCAGTCAGAGCAATGACAAAATGGATGAACCGAAAGATGCAATGCCGGTGATGCTTGTTTCGCAGGATGTTGGAAAGACAATTTTTGCAGGTGAATCAAGCGGAATGGATGTTGAAAAAGGATTTGCTCTCAGCAAAAAAGCGGATGTCAGCGGTTATACCATCAGAGAAAAAATTCCGACACAAAATGTTGTTGCACTTTGGGAAGGAAGTGATCCGAAATTAAAAGCTGAAATGGTCGCCATTGGTGCTCATTACGATCACGTTGGAATGAATCCCGATGCTCCGGGCGATGATAAAATCTGGAACGGTGCAGATGATGACGGTTCGGGAACGGTTGCTGTTTTGGCAATTGCCGAGGCTTTATCGAAAGCTAAAACTCGTCCGAAGCGTTCTGTTCTTTTTGTATGGCACGCGGGTGAAGAAAAAGGTTTATGGGGAAGTGAGTATTTTAACAAATATCCGACCGTTGATATTAAAAATGTTATTGCTCAACTTAACATAGATATGATCGGACGAAGCAAAAAAGAAGGCGATACGAATCCGAAAAACAAGGATCTTTCGGGGGAAGAAGCGATCTATGTAATTGGTTCTGAAATGATGAGTTCAACGCTCGGTGCAGTTACGAAACAAACAAACAGTGCTTATCTAAATCTGAATTATGATTATAGATACGATGCACCGAATGACCCGAATCGTTTCTTTTTCCGTTCCGACCATTTCAATTATGCACAGAACGGAATTCCTGTATCTTTTTGGTTCGATGGCGAACACGAAGATTATCACGGTGCGGGCGATCATCCCGACAAAATTGATTATGTGAAAATGGAAAAAGTTACCAGAACGATCTTTTTGACACTTTGGGAACTTACCGAATTAAAGGAACGTCCGGCGATTGATAAAGAATTACCGAAAGAATTGAAAAGAGGAAATTAATCAATAAACACAAAATAAAAAATAGTGTTCTCCGAATACATTTCAGAGAACACTATTTTTTTTACGAAATTTTCGCCAATCTATTTTTCAGTATCTTTTTCAGGAACGGGTTTGAAATTTCTTTGAAGCATAAACTCAAAGCGTTTATCGAAGTTTTTCAAGAGATTATTTCTCAAGATATTCTTAAGTTTCAGATCTTCAACAGTCAATTTATCGTCTGATTTTATCTCATCATCAACACTTATCAGACCGTAATAAATCTCGCTTAATTCCGAATCATTCACGACATTAGTTATAAAACTCATAATTATCTGTGTTCTTTCAGAGTCTTTTTTATCAATGCTTTTGAGCATATTATAACTATAAATTGCGAGTCGTGTTTTATTAAAAGTGCCGAGAATATGTTCAATTCCATATTGTGTATATTCCGGTTTATTGCCAAACCAGGCTTCTTGCAGCATCGGATACAAAACTGAAGAAACTCTCTGCTTTTGCGAATCATTCAAATTTTTCAAGAATTTGGCTTGATAAATATCAAAGCTTTTATCCAAAACAAAAGATGTTTTCTGAACTTCATTTTCTTCTTCGTCATTCAAACCATAAAAACTGCCGGACAGATCGCTGATTCCATCTTCACGGGTTTCCGGTTCTTCGATACTTTTTACAACCCATTCCGTAAGTTTTTCTATTTGATTCTCTTTGCTTGCGGAAATTGCATTGAGTTCGTTGATGCTTTTTTCGTAAATATCGAATTTTCCTTCGACATCTTTAACTGCTGACATATAATCCGCCAGAATATAATTTCCGTTTTCTTCATTTTTTGTTAGGAAAAATAAATATGTTTTACCGATTTTTACATCCGAGATATTAGTGTAACCGCTATTATAAACTTCATCATGTTCAAACGATTCACCCTCCATTGCAGGAGAATTCGGATTAGAGTGATATTCATAATTTGTCAGCAGAAAATTCTTTAGATCCGACTGCCCTTTGAGAATTTGAATAACACTCAAACTACGTTCTACTTCCAAACCGTAACCATATTCGTCGCCTTCTTCTCTATTTAGAATCTTTTTGCTGTCGTAATTTGCTAGAACGATCAGATCGCTGTTCAGATAAAGCGAAAGCAAAGTTTGCGGTTCTTCTTCACAGGCATATACGGAACCGGGAGTTACAAGCAAAACAGCTGTAACTAAAATCATAGCAACGGTCGGAAATAAAATTTTTGATAATTTGAACATTTTGTGTCTCCATTTAATAAGAATCTACTGACATAAATTGAACGAAAAGATAAGATTTAATTGCACTGATAAAAAACTTTCTTTTTAATTGTTTAGTTGAAATGCACCGAAAACCTCATTGGTTTCAGAAAAGCAAGGATAATTTATTTCTATGAAAAAATTTAGAGTGGAAACAACACTTTGCTATGTGGCTGTTACTGCCGAAAATGCAAAAAGGAGCGTAGATTCAACGCCCCTTTGAAAAGATTTTAAGTTTTTATTCAATCTATTTGAAAACCAAACCGACTCCGATGCGAAAATTGTTTTGTGTATCGCCGTCAATTCTGACCGGGTTGTAATCAAACTGAATAGCACGAAGATCAATACGATTACTGAGTTTGATCTCAATACCTCCACCGATCGCACCTGCTAAACCTGTTTGAGAATCATCAGACAAGAAAATAGAACTACAATCAATTCCTGCGGAACAATTTACATTTTCGATTTTTACACGAGTAATTCCTGCACCGACGAGTGCGTGAGCAAATGGTTTAAACTTTGCTTCCGAAGAATTATCCTTGATCTGAACACCGCCGAGAACATTATAAAGCGAACTTTTTGCATCAAAGGAAACCGTTCCTGTGCCAACGGTTCCGTTAGGAACTGTGCCTGTTCCGGCAAAAGTGGAAAAACCGAAATTATCGCTACGGTAAGTTCCCGACACATCGGCTTTAAGACCGACATAGCGACTGACATTATAAACACCGGAAACTTCAAATCCGTTAAAATTTTGGCGTTTATCAATCGGATCCCCCGGAATATCTCCGCTATCAATTCCCGTATCTATCTGACCGTTTGAATAACCGACGAAAACTTCGCCTTTTTTGTAATCGTCTTGTCCAAAGGCGATTACGCTAGAGATTGCGATTAAAGTTAAAAATAACAATATTTTTTCATATCTAAAAATTTACTCCTTAATTTAGGATGAGATTATTGCCTTAGCAATTTATGAATGCTAACAAAAAAACTTCGTGAGCTTTGTCAGCCTTGTTATAGTTTGTGGAACTATAACAAGCAAATTTAGATGCTGAGTTTATTGTATGGTTGTCTATTTTGAAGACTTATTTTTGAGTAGTATTTTGTAGGCTTCGGATTTACTGATTCCAAATTCTTTTGCTGCTAATTTTAAAGATTTTTTGTGGTCAATTCCTTTATTTTCTAACGCACTAACCATCTCAATTAATGCTGTTTCACTATCGCCTTTCCATTCTCGACTCGCCGATCTTTGCCGATCAATTACAAGAACAATCTCGCCTTTTGTTTTTTGTTCGGAAAATATCGAATTCAATTTTTCTAAATTTCCACAGACAATTTCTTCGTGTAATTTGGTTAATTCTCGTGCTACGCAAGCCTCTCGATTTCCTAAAATTTCTAAACAATCACTTAAAGACTTGGCAATTCGATGCGGAGTTTCATAAAAAACAAGCGTTGCCGGAATCCCCATACATTCACTTAGACGCTTTTGTCTTTCACCTTTTCTCGATGGAAGAAATCCGCCGAAAAATATCGAATCGGTTGGCAATCCAGATACTATTACGCCATTTACAAATGCAACTGCACCGGGAATCGGAACTACTTTTGCACCGATTTCATTAGCTTTTTGAACGATGCGAAAACTCGGATCGGCAATTCCCGGCGTTCCGGCATCACTTAAAATTGCAATTGTTTTTCCATTTTCCAAAAGTTCTGCAAATTCTTCGGCACGTTGAATTTCATTATGTTCGTGATAGCTGATTAATTTGCCGGAAATATCGAAGTATTTAAGTAGTTTTCCGGTGTGGCGTGTGTCTTCGCAAGCGATTATGTCAACCGTTTTTAATATGTCCAAAGCACGCAATGAAATGTCTTGCAGGTTTCCGATCGGCGTTGCAACCAAATAGAGAGTTCCGTTCATATTCAAATGTTAAATGGTATTTGAAAATTGGTAAATAGCGGAAAAGTTTTAAAAAACAGAAAGCCTGAAAATAAACTCAGACTTTCTATTTGTGTGCAGCTTTTTGGCTTTTGAAGGGCTGGATAAATTAAGCCGCACGGAGCAATTATTTGAAGTTATTTAGAACGGAAAATTTCTGATTATATCTCTCGCACGATTATTGCGATTTGAATTTCCGTTATAGCTTAGATTATAAGCACTTGCTATTGTTCTAAGGTCTTGTTCGATGTTGTTCCAATCGCTTCTTAGATTTCGGTCTAATCCAGATCGTGAAATTTCACTATCGAGTTGTTGACCAATGCTGAGAACTCTTTGGACTTCATCATAACTATCGTCATAGTCGCGTCCGTTGTTGTATTCATCCTCTAATTGTTTAACCGCATCATTGAAGCGATTGGCTACATTTTCAAGGTTGTTACTATTACGGCGACCATTGCGGTCATCATCTACACGGTCAATTTGATTTTCAAATTGTCGGCTCTTGTTTCTAAGGCTCACGATTGTTGAACGCAAGTTACCATTGTTGCCATAACGTCCGTTTCCACGTCGGTTATTTCGGTTATTTCGGTTATTTCGGTTATTTCTGTCGTCGCGTCCGTTATCATTATCATACCGACCGTTATTTCTGCCGTATTGTCTGTTGTAATTCAGATTATATGCACGTGCTATTGTTTGTAAATCTCTTTCAATATTATTCCATTGATTTTGAAGTGCAGAACTGTTGCGTGTTAAACGGGAACGAGTTAAAGCGGTATCAAGTTGCGAACCATAGGTAATTACCTGACGTGCTTCATCCGCACTTTTACGCATATTGCGATAACCATCGTATTTGTTTTCGAGTTTGTCGGCAGCATTTTTGAATCTTTCAGCTGTTCTATTCAGGTTATCTTCACGATTAGATCCGTCGTAACGGCTTCGATCAAGTTCCCGGTCAAGAACATCTTCAAATCTGCGTGAACTGTTTTTTAAGTTTCTGACAGCAGAATCTAACTGAATATTGTTGTTTCTGCCATTTCCGTAATTATCATTATTTCCACGGTTACGTCTTTGTGCGGACGCAACTATTGTTAAACCAGCGATCATTACCAATAAAGCAGTAATTGAAATTAGTTTTTTATAGCGACCCATATTTTTTCTCCTTAAAATGTAAAACTTTTCGGGGCAACGCTCAAAATATTAAATTCGTATTTTTTCGGCTGGCGTTACCTTACTCTATCTATAAAAGCAATGTCTGTGCCAATAATTTTGTTTTATTGGTAAGTGTTGTATGTAGATAAGTTTATGGGAATCTGTTGGAGTTGATTTAAAAGAGAGTTTAACGATGTCGTAAATGGCATATTCCAAATCGTTAAAAAAAATGCGTTGAGAAATTTAATTCTCAACGCATTCAAAGATTATATTTTTGTTTAATTATTCACTTAAAGCCTTTGCCGCATTAACCCGACCACCGTTTTCAACCTTACCTTCCAAAGAATCAAGTTTATCAACCGAATTCAGAAGTTTCTTGCGTAAAGATTCAACTTTGATCTTCGGGTTGTTGGCAACAATCAAAGCTGCAACTCCGACAACCTGCGGAGTTGCCATCGAAGTTCCCGATGCTTCTCTGAAACCATTATTTAACCAAGATGAAAGAATATCTTTGCCCGGTGCGGCGATGTGAACTGTTTTTGCACCGAAGTTTGAAAATGAAGCCATCTCGTCATTTCTGTCGAGTGCCGCAACACTGATAACATTAGGTAAATCGAAGTTTGAAGGATAATGCGGTCTGCTGTCATTATCTGTGCTACTATTTCCAGCCGCCGCAATAAACAAAATTCCTTGTTCGCCTGCCGCACGAATCGCATCTTCCAAAGCTTTCGAGTATTGTGTTGAACCCCAACTTGCATTGATCACACGAATATTTACTCCGGCTTTCTTGCGGTCAATAGCATAATTAATTGCTTCAATAGCATTTTTAGTTGAACCGAAACCACCGCGTCCCAAGAATTTCAAAGGCATAATTTGAACATTCCAATTTACACCGGCAATTCCAATTTCATTATTTCCTTCCGCACCGATGATTCCCGCACAATGTGTTCCGTGTCCGTTTTGATCCATCGGGTCGCCCGAATTTGCGTCGGCATTAAAGCCTCTTTTATCGTCAATTGCCCCAATTTCATCATCAACATAAGCAGGAACATTTTCTGGACGTAACCAAATATTGTTGATTAAATCTTTATGTGTATAATCTACGCCTGTGTCCAATACGGCAACGACAACATCTTCGCTTCCTTTTGTTTTTAGCCACGCTTTTAATGCGTCAAGATGTGCTTTTGCCTTTCCACCATTTTGCCCTTCGTTGTTCAAAGCCCATTGTTCATTGAACATCGGATCATTCGGAGCAGACGCTTTATCATCAAAGAGAGAAATATCATCTGCTATAACATCTGAAGAATCCTTGACTTCGTCTATTTCCTGTTCAAGATTGATAACATAATTTGGTTCGGCATATTCAACTAAATCAGTCATCGAACCATACATTTTAGCGACTTGTGTTGCATCGAGATTATCCAAATCGTCAATCGAAACAAGATTTTGAACACTTTCGATTTCATCTTCAACACGGTCATTATTTTTAGCTGCAATTCTTTTTATTTCAGAAAGTTTCACATCGGAGCGAAACTTAACCAAAACTTCAGGTTCGCTTTCCGATAAAGTTCTTTTTACGGCAATTGGTTTTTGAACTTTTCTAATAGTTTTATTAACTCTTTGATTAGAAATTTCAGTTTGCCAATTTCTGACCTGTCCGATTATTGCCGCCATTCCGATTAAAGTTACGGCGACTCCAAGATGTATCCAAATGTTATTTTTGTTCATATTTTTGCTCCAAAAACTTCCTAAAGCAAAGCCTTGCTTTATCTATTAATACGATTTAATCATATAATTCGCTCCGTCAAAATCAACTAAACGTAGTTGATATTTGTCGCCGCGATATTCGTAATTTTTTCCGTCCGCATTCAAGTTGATGCTCCAACCGTTCGAGATCATCTGAGCCGCCATCTCATCACCGACAGTTGCTCCAAGCGACATATCGGAAAATTCTTTTTCAACAATAGAAGACGTTTCAATATCCTCTTCGCCAATTCCCAGCCGCTCGGCTAAATCCTGTTTTGCTTTTTGTGTTGATGTCTCTTGATTAAAACTCATCAGTTATTAAGAATCTCCAGATAAATGTTCAGTTGCATTACTAATTTTCCTATTCTTTTGCAAAATAGTCAATAAATAGGCAGAAAGTAAAAAGTAAAAAGTAAAAAGTAAAATGTGTAAGTTAAGCAAAACGCAGATTTTAACCATTTTTTAGATGAAATCTTTTTACAAATCTTTTTACTGTAATTTTACACTAAAGTTAAAGAATTAACATTTTGTTAATATTTTGGACATATACAATTAAAGTCTTCTAAATACACTAGGAAGTTATTTTTAGTAAGGTTAAAGTTTTTTTATCTCGAAATTTATCCTAAACTTGAATTTTACAGAGCAAAATTAATTTATGAGGCATTACATTTTAATCATTGAAGACGAAACTGATATTGCAGAAGGTCTGCGTTATAACTTTGAGCGTGAGAATTTTAGAATTGATATTGCTGAATCCGGCGAAAAAGGATTGCGAATGGCATTAGATGAGAAACGTCCTCCGTCATTGATTCTATTGGATTTAATGTTACCCGGAATGAGTGGAATCGAACTTTGCCGAAGACTCCGACGAGAACCGACGACAAAAAAAATTCCGATCATAATGCTGACGGCAAAAGCTACGGAAATGGATAAAATTTCGGGTCTTGAAATCGGTGCGGATGATTATATTACGAAGCCTTTTTCCGTCAAGGAGGTCGTTGCACGAGTCCGTGCGGTTTTGCGTCGTGTGGATTCCGAAACGGTTCAGAAATACGAAGATGAAAAAATTGCTGTTGATTTTATTGATATGCGTGTTTTTTGCGACAAAAACGAAGTAAAATTAACCCGCAAAGAATTTGCTTTACTTACACATCTGATAAAAAACTTAGGAAGAGTCGCCACTCGCCAAAACCTGCTTGATAATGTTTGGGGCTATACATATTTTGGCGATACGCGAACTTTAGATGTCCATATACGTCGTTTGCGTCAAAAATTAGGCGAATGCGGCAAATGTATCGAAACGGTAGTTGGTGTCGGTTATCGTTTTGTTGGTTTCAAATAAAATAATACAAATGAGTTTATTAACTACTTTATTTACCAAACCGACCAAGCAAGAAGATGAGCCTTTGCGTTTACGTCTGCCGGATATTTTAAAGACGATTCGTGAAGGTATTTTGATCGTTGATGAAAATATGAAGATTGTTTCTTTTAATGATTCTGCTTTTACGGCGTTTGCCAAAAGAGGAGAAAATTTAAAGAACCGGCGTTTGAGCGAATTGATACGGGACGTTTCGCTTCACAAAGCCTTTACCGAAGCTCTTAAACAAAAAAAAACTTCGCAGGTCAGAATTGAAATAATTAACAAAGACATAAGAATTTTTGACGTGCGTATAAACTCAATTGATCTTGGAGAAACGGTTCAAGCAGTTGGTATTTTTTATGACATAACGCAGGTTGAACATCTTGAAAGAGTTCGCCAGGAATTTCTTTCAAACATTTCTCACGAACTTCGGACACCACTTACATCAATTTTGGCTTATGTCGAAACATTAGAAGACGGTGCGGTTGATGATGAACAAAATAATCGCCGATTCTTAAGCGTTATACGCAAAAATGCAGAACGAATGCACATTTTGATTGATGATATTTCCGAGCTTTCTTTGATCGAAGCAGGAAATGTTAAAGTAGAAATTAATAAGGTAAATCTTCATAAACTGGTCAGAGGAGTTTTTGCAATTCTTGAAGCAAAAGCAAAAGATTGGGAAATTGTATTGCAAAATGACATTCCGCAAGAAACTTTTGTAATGGCGGATAATGTCAGATTGGAACAAATGCTTACAAATTTGATTGATAATGCGATTAAATTTAATCGTCGCGGCGGAATTGTAACTCTCAAATATGAAAAAGGAATTTCAACCAACATAATCAAAGTTTCCGACACAGGCGAAGGCATTGTCAAAGAAAATCTACAAAGGGTTTTTGAAAGGTTTTACCGCATAGACCGTGCTAGAACAAGGGAAATCGGCGGCACAGGTCTTGGACTTGCCATCGTTAAACATCTCGCACGTCTTCATAATGGCGAAGTAAAAGTAACCTCAATTCTTGGCGAAGGCACAACTTTCTCCATCGAACTTCCAAAAAAAAATTAAAAAAATGTAGCTTGGTTTAACATTGTTTTATACTAATAATTTTTAATGTCGAGAAATGTGTGATATAATAAATCCATCCGATAGACCAAATAAATAAGCGGATTAGAATTAAGTAATTCGCACCTCGCTTTATTTGGAAAAATAAGAGTATGAAAGGAGATGTTATATGGAACTTAGCGTAGGTCAGAAAGTCGCTTATCCGAACCAAGGTGTTTGTTTGATTGAGGACATTGAAAAGAAAAAGATAGGTGGCAATCAAATGCAATTTTATTCGCTTCGTGTCTTGAGCGACAATTCAACAATATTTGTTCCAACGGCAAATGCTGAGGCAGTCGGACTAAGACCGATTATCGGCACAAAGCAATACAAGATTTTGTTAAGTCGTTTAGAAGAGGATTTTGATGAAGTTTCGGGTGATTGGAAAGTTCGTTCCCGCGAATTCAATGACAAACTTCAATCGGGCGATATTTTTGAAGCAGCAGATGTGCTGAAAAAACTTACGTTTTTAAGTGGTGAGAAAAAACTTTCCTTCCGTGAACAGAGTCTTTTGGAAAAAGCTAAATTCTTGATAGTTTCCGAACTCAGAAACGCAGAATTCGGCAACGAAAAGAAAATTGAAAAGAATATTGATAAACTTGTACAATTAGCGTGCAGTATTCATCACGTTGAAGAAGAAGTTTCTGAAGCAGTAATGACTGCCACAAACCACTAAAAATTGACAGTGGCGAAGCAGTTAAAAAACTCAAATTATTAAAACTAAAAAGGTTCTTGATGTGTTATCAAGAACCTTTTTAGTTTTAATATACAGTAACTTATTCTGCCAATTGCTACTGCTTACTTCTTCACATAACTTGTTCTCACAACAGTTTTTATATTTCCACGAATATTAAAATCACCTTCGATCTCAAGTTTCAAAGGATCACACGCCGTAAGAAAATCTTCTCTGATAATATTTACAACGTGTTCGTGAAAAACCTTTACTTCGCGGAAGGAATTTATGTAAAGTTTTAAACTTTTCAATTCAATACAACGCTCGTTGGGAACATATTTTAACTTAATTGTTGCAAAATCGGGAAAATCCGAAAAAGGACAGATTGCCGTAAATTCAGGGATTTCAAACTCGATCCAGATTTCATTTCCGACATATTCATATTCAAAAGTATCAAGCGGAAAAAGTTCCATTTCCTCACGCGGAGTTGAGCGTATATCAAGGTTTTGCTGGTTTGTCGGTGGTAAATTCATTTCATCTAACATAATTTCTAAAAATATAATGCCGCCAACTTGGGCGGCTTGTGTAAAAAATTAATTTTCAATAAATAATTTCTAATTTCTGAACTTCAAAGTCAAGCACGGACTAATCCGACTTGGGAAATTTCGGGTTTTTTATCGTTAACAAAAGACACGCCGCAATTACGGAAATTCCCGCACTAATTACAAATGCGGTCATTGAATTGTAAGTTGTCCAAACATAACCAAACCAAAGCGATGCGGGAAAAACCGTGATGCCGAATGCCAGATTATAAAGTCCGTAAGCTGTTCCACGTTTTTCTTCCGGCACGAGATCGGCGACGAGAGCCTTTTCTGCACCTTCGGTCAAGCCGAAGTATATGCCATATATCAAAAATAGAACCAAAGCCTGCCACGCTTGCGAAACAAAGCCGAATCCGCAATAAACCAAGGCATATAAAATCCAACCTGCAAAAATTAGTTTTCTGCGTCCAATTTTATCTGATAGATCACCGAAAATCAGCGAGCTTATAACTTTTGAAATATGCAAAGCCATCCACAAAAGCGGGATTACAGCGAGCGGAATTCCGGCTTGTTCGGCACGTAAAAGCAAAAAGGCATCGGTTGAATTGGAAAGTGTAAAAAGTGCAATTACAACTAAGAATCGCTTAAAATTTCCATCAAATTCACTAAGAGACAGTTTAATTTTCGGTGTTATGATTTCCGGTTCAACCTTTTTGATCTTTTCTTCATTTACAAAAAAGATTATGACAAAAAGCCCTAATGCAACTGGGATTGATGCAAATAAAAAAACCTGACGATAATCATCGGCGGTTGGACTATTGGAATTATCCGCCAAAAAATAAAGTAAAATAAATGCGACAATCGGACCGAGAACTGCACCGAGATGGTCAAATGCACGATTAAAACCGAATGCAAGTCCGCGTTTTTCCGGCGGAACGCTTGCTGCTAATATTGCATCCCGCGGAGCACCGCGAATTCCTTTACCGACTCTATCGGTCAAACGAACAAATAAAACTTGTTGCCAACTCATCACGAATGCAAGCAACGGACGCACAATACTGGAAAGTGCATAACCTGCAAAAACAGGAAGTTTACGTTTATCAAATCTATCGCTCAGATAACCCGAAAAAAGTTTCAAAAGGCTGGCTACAGATTCGGCAAATCCTTCAATTATGCCGATTGCAAAAGGTGTTGCTCCAAGTGTTAAAAAAAGAAATGCAGGAAGAAGCGGATAAATTATTTCGCTGGAAGTATCATTTAAAAGGCTGACAACGCTTAAGGCAAGAACATTACCCGTGAGGCTTGTGTAGCGTTAAAACTAGCTTTTAATTTTGAGAGGCAGTAATTAATCACTCACCTTACGCAACAGATTTTTTTCTTACTGTATTGCCGTGTAATTTGATCGGCACTGGCAAATATAGCCAATTTTAGATTCCGAACCTATCCGTTTAGGTCTCGAACCTAAAATTTTACCCCTCAGGACGTAAACGTTTAGGTCTGGAACCTAAACGTTTAGGCTCGG
>JBGTHN010000686.1:0-3896 GCA_041746235.1 Pyrinomonadaceae bacterium
CATTTATTACATGTATTAAATGAAATATTACATGTATTAAACGAAATATTACATGTAATAAACGAAATATTACGTGTATTAAATGCTTCATTACATGTATTGAACGAAATATTACATGTAATAGATGCTTCAATACATGTAATGAACGAAATATTACATGTATTTAATGGCTGAATACATGTAATGAACGAAATATTACATGTATTTAATGGCTGAATACATGTATTGAACGCTTCATTACACGTAATAAAGCATTTGGAGAACGCATCAACGGTTTTAGTCTAAAATTTTCTTGACCGCATTTTCAAATATCTGCAATTTACGTTTCGCCTTTATCGTGTCGGGATGTTCTTCGCTGACACGATTTTTTATAACCCAATAATCCGTCGCTAATTCGGCTCGTCGCAGTAATAATTTCCCCAACGCTTGAGTCAATTTTTGAGCTTCAGATGCGTTCATTTTTGAAATTCTGTCGAGGTCACTCTGCAATAATTGCAGTTCGTAACGTGTTTTTTTGACTCTCGGAAATTCTTCCGTGTAACTGTATAAAAGTGCGTCCAATTCGGCTTCGAGTTCGGCTGTTCGCAAAACCAACTCGGCAAATGTTGCCGAAGATCGAACTTCCTGTGCGATCTTTGGAGCGGTTACAGTTTTTTGGGCGTTGGCAATCGTCGAAAAAGCCAAGACCATTGTAAGAATCAATAAGTATTTTGTGTATTTCATATTTAACCCGACATTGCATCGCACGAAGCGAGTAATTCAACGTCTTCGACCTGATTATCGCCGTAATCTTCGCCTGAATTTAGTGTGTCGAAATAGATACCGATGTTTTCCAAAATAACGTCCGCCGAATGCGAATGATAAAGCGTTTGGCGAAATTTTGCTCCGCCGCGTAAGCCTTTGGTAAATTGCCCTGCGAGTTGTTTCATTTTGCCGAGAGCGGGAAGTTCGGGCATATCTTCACGCAGATATTCAAAGAATTCGAGCAGAACTTCCTGTTTATCCTGCAACGTCGGTTCATAAACTTCGCGTCCTTCGATCGCGTCTTGAATCTGTCTGAACAACCAAGGGTTCTGCATCGCACCGCGACCGATCAAAATTCCGTCGCAATTTGTTTCTTTGAATCTCTGCAAAGCATTTTCAACCGAAGTAACATCGCCGTTGCCCGAAACCGGAATCGAAACGGCTTCTTTAACCTGCTTTATCAAATCCCAATCGGCAAGTCCCGTATAACGCTGTGTTCGCGTCCGTCCGTGCAGAGCAACGTGCTGAACGCCGCATTGTTCCGCCATTTTCGCAACTTCGACGGCGTTGATATGTTCATCATCAAAACCCGAACGAATCTTCAAAGTCAGCGGAATCGAAATAGCTTTTTTAATCTCTTTCAAAATAGTTTCAAGCAACGGAACATTCGCCAGCAAACCCGAACCGCCGCCTTTTTTGACGACTTTCGGAGCAGGACAACCGCAATTTACATCCAAAATATCCGCACCTTGTTCCTCAGCCATTTCCGCCGCCATCACCATTCGTTCAATGTTCGCCCCAAAAATCTGAATCGCAAACGGACGCTCAAACTCCATAAACCGCATCATCCGCTTCGACTGCGGCGAATTCCGTGTCATTCCCTCAACCGAAATAAACTCCGACACAGTCATCCCAACTCCGCCGCGTTTTTTCAACAAACGGCGAAACGTATAATCAGTAACTCCAGCCATCGGCGAAAGCGTCAACGGCGGATTTATCTCGACTTCTCCTATTTTGAAAGGTTTCATTTTTTAAGCGGCAACTTTTGTCGGTTGATAATGCAAAAGCATCAGTTGTTTCGGCGGCAAAGTCAGCAAACCGTAAGTTTCGCCTTCGGTATTTACAAATTCGACCTCAAACGCTTCTCCTTCGTTATAGATTTCGACAATAGTGCCGACTTGTCCTTTTAAAAGATTTTCTTCGGGCAAATCGCTCGTTAATGCGACTACATCAAAAAGTTTAAAATTTTTCATATTACAAAACAGGTCGTCAAACTCGGAATATCCGTATCGGTTTTGATTATCCAACCGCTTCGGATAGTTGCTTTCAAGTTATTGTGTTCCAATTCAAGATCAACCGTAAAGCGTTGACCGAATTTATCGAATTTTCCAACCTGTGCCTCATTATTTTTTACCGCAAAAAGCAGAGCATTATTTAATTTTTCCGCATCATCAATAGTTAAATCAAGTGCTGATTTGAAAACCTGTGCTTTATGTTTGCCGATTTCGTGATTCGGATTAAGACAATAATCCGTCAATTTACGAATATCAACAAAAGCATTTTCGGCATTTGGAACAAACATCATTATTTAACAAAATTAGATTGACCAATGGCGGATTTATCTCAACTTCTCCTATCTTGAAAGGTTTCATTTCTTACAATTAATTTCTTGAACTATCTTCGTTATCTTCATCCATATCATTAAGCCAACTTTCAGTTTTATCTAATATGATGCGAATTGGCAAAGCATTTTTGTCTAAAATAAAAGGAGTTGAAGCACCATAATCTTTTATATTCGAGTATCGGTTCTCGCCAACTGCCCAAACTCGATATTCGCGTCCTTCAAATCCGTGGGTTTCAAATTCTCCTTTCGCATTGGTTATAACTTCATTATTCACACAGCATACATCGTGCAAGCGTTCTTTGGTATAAACTAAAACACCACTTGCCGGAGTTCCGTCTTTCCAAAACACCGAGCCTTTAATGATTCTTTTATTCAATTTTGCAGGTAATCGAAATTCAAGGTTTTCTATTTTACCATCAAGGGTCATTTCAAAAACCTGAGCTTGTTGACGGGTTTTTACATTCGGATAAAAGGTCGGAGGAAATGGCGATATATCTTCAGGTGGATTGCTGTAATTTACACTTATTGTATATAGTCCGGGCGGCACATTATACGAAATAAATTCACCGTTTGAATCGGTATCTGCCGATTCGCTTCCTTCAAAATAATCAGGATCAGTAACAAAGATCGAAATTATCTCAACTTTAATATTCTTTACAGGATTTCCATCTGCATCAATGACTTTGCCGGAAATCTTGCCTTTGGGTTCAATTGTAAAATCTTGTTTGGAGCATCCCTTATTTGTTATTTTAGTTGCCGAAGAACCGTTTGTAGAGCCACTATATTTATCCTTGAAATGTTTGCTTTCTTCATTGAAGTCTGGGCTAATATCATAAGAACCCGCCGGAAGATCATTAAACTCATAATGACCATTTATATCCGTAAGTGTTTGAAATGATAAGTTTTTGTCATCAGATTTTTTAGCAATTAATATTGCACCCGAAAATGGTTGAGTATTATCTTTTTCTAATGAACTTTTCACTATTAGATTTACATTACCGGAAATTTTAACTCCATCTTTCTGTTTAGATAATTGTCGTATGAATTCTAGATCTTCGCCTGCATCCTTAATGTGTCTTGTTCGTGTTCCTGCGTCAATACTAAACTTTTTATCTTTGCCGGACGCATAAACAAGATAATTCTCACCTTTTCGAAAACAATAAAATTCGGGCGTTGAGCCGGAGAGAATCACAGTAACTTTTGAATTTGTCTCGACACCGACAAAGTTCTCTTGAACTTGAAAAGTTATTTCGTAATTACTACTTACATTTTCTTGCTTAATTTCTTTGATATTAATAATTTTGCCAATAAAAACTGCACCTGATTTTCCATACATTTCACAAATTGGTGGCGTATAAGGACTCGGAGAGCAAGCCAAGACCTGCTTAACACTTCCAAATGAAAGCATCAGGAATAATGTGAATATGAGAATTGTAAGTTTATTTTTCATAACTACCTTTTTTACAGCTTTTGGATTTTCAAATCTTTAATGAATCGAAAATCTTTTAAGTTGAATGTAATTAAAGTT
>JBGTHN010000687.1:0-5674 GCA_041746235.1 Pyrinomonadaceae bacterium
CTTTCAACAAATTCAATATTTTGCAAAACTGTTAAATGACGATAAGCTTTATTTTCTTCAGCTGCCAATAAATCCTGACGATAATTGAAAATATAGTAGGTAATTTCGTCCATTCTCAAACCTCTTTATAACGAAAACAATCCGTCAAATGGTCATTAACCATTCCAGTCGCTTGCATAAAAGCGTAGCAAATCGTCGAACCGACAAAGTTAAATCCGCGTTTTTTCAAATCTTTGCTCATTGCATCGGAAATCTCGGTTTTTGCAGGAACTTCTGACAAAGTTTTCCACTTGTTGATAATCGGTTTGCCATCAATGAAACTCCAGATGTATTTATCAAATGTGCCGAATTCATCTTGGACTTTCAAAAAAGCATTCGCATTCTGAATCGCCGATCTTATTTTCAAACGATTGCGGACAATTCCCGCATTGTTTAATAATTCATCGTATTTTTTATCGCCGTATTTTGCGAGTTTCTCCGCATCAAAATTATCAAATGCTTTGCGGTAATTCTCACGTTTACCGAGAATCGTGTCCCAACTCAAACCAGCTTGAGCACCTTCTAAAATCAGAAATTCAAAAAGTAAACGGTCATTGTGAAGCGGAACGCCCCATTCTTTGTCGTGGTATTTAATCGCCAAATCATTTTTCGCCCAATCACATCTTTGCATAAATTCAAAATTAAAAGTTAAAAATTAAAAAAGGTAGAAAATCTTGTGGGCAATTATATCCCAAATTTCCCACCTTTCCACTTATCACTTTTTACTTTTTACTTTTTACTTTCTATTGTGCTTTTTCTATTTTCTTAACAACTACATAACAGTTTTGAGTTTTCGGGTCATCCCTCGGAGTGTCCAAAACATTTACGTTTGCCGTGATTTTCACTTTTTGCGAATTCTCAACCAAATTGCCATCTTTATCGTGAATTTTCAAGCCTTGTCCTTCGACATTTTCAATCGAACTCGCTCCGCTTCCGAGATCAATTTCTGTTCTAACAAGCGGTTTATCAGACTTTGGTGCATCAACAAAGTTTATCGGACAACGCATCGGATTTTTTCCGCTTTTTGAACACATCGAACTTCCTGTGTTATCAAAATATCCGACAACCTCGACAGTTTTATCATCATTTGCTTTGTCGCAAGTACTGGCAAATTCCACCGGAACGCCTGTATAATCGCATCCGAATGAGATCATACACACCCCAACAATCATTAAAAATAAATAGTTTTTCATACTTTTTCCTTCCTGTTTTTTTAATTAGCTTTCGCTTGCATTGGAACGTATTTCGAAACTAAATCTTGCGGGTTCAAATTGCTAAAATCCGCACACGCTTCTATGACAAGAGGCAAACTCAAAATTGTTTCAATGGAATTGACCGTTGCAATACCGACCGATCTCATTCCGGCTTGATACGCAGCTTCAAAACCATTTAGAGCATCTTCAAACACCAGACAATTGCTTGGTTCAATCCCTAATTTCTCTGCTGAGATCAAAAATGATTCAGGATTCGGCTTGCCATTTTTGACATCGGCGGCAGTTGTGATTGCAGAAAAATATTTTCGCAAATCCAAACCATCAAGAATGAATTCCATATTCGCAATCGGTGCGGCGGTTGCAACTGCCATTTTTATGCCGAGTTTTTTCGACTCTTCCAAAAACTCGATTACGCCTTCAACAGTTTTGAGTTCAGGCTCAAATAATTCTCTGTAAAGTTCTTCTTTTCGATTGCCGTATTTTAATAATTCTTCGTCCGTTGCATTTTCAAAAAATTGCGGAATAATTTCGCGGTTCGTTTTTCCCGCTGTTTTCACAAGAAAATCGTGTCCATCATTTTCAATCCCGTTTTCCGCCAGCATTGTCGTCCAAGCCTCTGTATGAAAACGCATATTATCAACGAGAGTGCCATCCATATCGAATATGAATCCGTATTTTGTATAATCAATTGTCATATATGTTTATGTATTAAAAAGTTGAGATCAAAGGAATCAGATAAATCGTCGTCCCAAGCAAAGCGACAAACAAAACCGCTTTTGAACGAATATGTTCCAAGTCAAAAAATATAACTTGCTCAATCGAACGGAAAATTCCGAAAAGCACAATTCCGACTAACATTGATTTTCCTAAACCCGTCGTTAAAAGTTCATTCGTATGAAAAATAGAAATGTATGCAAAGATCAAAAAACAAAGCATCAAACACAAATTTAAAACTTGCATCACAGCTTTGTTTGTCGGAGTCAGAGATTCCAAATCCCGTTTCCAATCAAATAATTTCCAAAACAATATATGAAACACAAAAAATGCCAACCACAGAAAACCGCCGATAATTATAAGTGTTTTCATCTCAAATTTGTTACGAATTCCAAAACCCGTTTCGCTTGATTAAAATGCCGTCTATTGTGCAAAATTATTATTTCACAAGCATCATTAAACCAAAGGTTTATAGCATTACTAATAGGTGAAGGGATTTTGATTTTGCCTGTGTCGAGATTTTTTGTAGCATCCATCAAGGAGATGAAATTTTCTTGTTGTTTGCAAAAATCTTCTATAACTGTTTCGCTAATTTCGTTCTTTGAAGGAACAAAAACGGATGGTGCTTTTTGCTTTTTTTGTGAATCGGGGCTGACCGCTTTTTTGAGTAATTGTCCTACCTTTTCCGAGATAAAGGGAATCGCACTAAACCAATTATTGACGTGCGTTCCGTCGGCAACCTTTTGAATATTTTCGATGTAGAGTTCGTTGGTCGTATTCAAATGATCGAAGCATTGGGCGATGCTCCATTCAACCGAACTCGGCTTCATATTTAGCTGTTCTTTTGAAAGTTCGCCGAATGTTTCCCGAACTTCATCGTTAATTATTTTGGCATTTGCGATAAATCCATCAAGTTCTCTACTCATTTTATAAACTCCTAAATCATCGTGGAAAATCCCCAATTATTAAACTATTTTCAACTTGGAAAATTTTCCAATTCCATAACCTTTTTTGCTTGATTAAAATGCCTCTGTTCGTGAACTACTAAAACCTCAAAAGCATCAACAAGGCGAAGATTTACCGCTCTGCCTATCGGTTCTGCAACCTTGATTTTTCCATAATTCAAGTTCTTTGACGCTTCCATCAAACCAATAAATCTACTCTGATTTTTGCTGAAATTTTCCAAAACATTTTCCGAAACATCACTAAATGAAGGCTTAAACATTTTTAGAGTTTTCATCTTTGGTTTCCAATCGGGACTCATAACCTTTTTCATTACAAACCCGATAATATCTGTAGTAAAAGGAATCCCGCTAAAAAAATTATTGCGATGCGTGCCGTCCGCAACCTTTTGTATATTTTCAAAATAGAGATCATTTGTAACGACCAAATGTTCAAGACATTGAGCAACACTCCAACTATTTTCGGCTGGTTTCCAATTCAACTGTTTTGCTGAAAGTCCGCCGAAAGTCGTCTGAATTTCTTCGTCAATAACTTTGGCGTTTTCAATCAAATCGTTTACTTTGTTACTCATAAATCAAAACCTTTTTTGTTCTAAAACTAAAACGAAAGATTTTCAATGTGAGTTCGCTACTTTTGACTGGAACGCTGGGCGGCTCGCTTGCACCGTCGCCTAAGCGGCGGAAAATGTTTGATTAAATTCAAGTTGAACTCAGCTAACGAATCTTCGCGTTTTTGCAAACGCGTGCAAGCGAGCCGCTTGCGTTCCAGTCGTTACTTTCCTTTGAAATTCCCATCTCGTCTTTCCAAAAAAGATTGAACGCCTTCTTTTGCATCTTCGCTTTGGAACAATTCCAAAATTTGCGGTTGAAGATCATCTTTCGCCGCTTCAAAACCTTCGTTCTGCATTTTGCGTGCGGATTTGATTGTTGCGTAAACTCCTAAAGGTGCTTGTTTAGCAATCGTTTCAGCAATCTCAATGGCTCGATCTAAAACTTTTTCCGTTGCGACAACTTCTTGAGCAATCCCGATTCGCAATGCTTCTTTTGCATCGAATTCATCGCCCGTCAGCAACCAACGCATCGCATTTCCCCAACCTGCTTGTTCGGGAAAACGCATCGTCGCACCGCCGAACGGAAAAATTCCACGCTTAATTTCGATCTGTGCAAATGTTGCATCTTCTGCCGCCACGCAAATATCCGACGCTAAAATAAGTTCAATTCCAATCGTCAGACATTTTCCGTTTGTCGCAACAACAACCGGTTTTGTTCGTTGGTTTCGAAGATTTAGCGGATCGATCAAGTCTTCATCAAACTGCAAAACGCCACCGCTTTCCGTAACTTTCGGAGCAACATTCGCCAGATCCAAACCTGCTGTAAACATCGTCCCATGTGCAAAAAGAACCCCGCAACGCAAAGTCTCGGAGTTCTCTAATTTCGTGTAAGCATTGGCAAGTTCGTTGAGCATTTGTATGTCAAAAGCGTTTCGTTTTGCCGGACGATTTAAGCCGATAAGCAAAATGTGTCCACGTTGCTCAACCGATATTTTCGATTCTTGTGTTTCCATAGTATTTTTTTAACCGCAAAGGTCGCAAAGGACGCTAAGAAAATCAATAAAAATTTCTTATAAAACCTTCGCGACCTTCGCGACCTTTGCGGTTAATTTCTTTCCTAGTTTCTCAAAGGCTTCCCGGTCTTCAACATTCCCGCAATTCGCTGTTGCGTTTTTGGTTCACCACAAAGCGAAAGAAATGCTTCACGTTCCAAGTCCAACAAATGCTGTTCGGAAACATAAGAAGTGTGATTTAGATCGCCGCCGCACATAACTCTGGCGATCTTTTTGCCGATGAGTTGATCGTGTTCGGAGATGAAGCCGCCTTTCAGCATTTGATGGAGAGCGATCTTGAATGCCGCTTGTCCTTGTTCGCCGAGTGCGAGAATGTCTGTTCGTTCGACGGGTTGGACATAACCGGAAGCCGCTAAATTCAAAACTTCCTGTTTTGCATCAGCGATAAGGCGGTCGCCGTTCATCGAAATCGCATCCGACGGTCGCAGGATTCCCCAACTCTTTGCTTCTTGTGCCGAAGTTGCGACTTTGCCCATTCCGATCATTTCAAATGTGCTTTTCAAAAATGCAAGCGGATCGGCATCGGGCGTAGCTTTCGCTTTGTCCATCGCACGCATTGTCATTTCCTTCGTTCCGCAACCCGCCGGCAATAAACCGACTCCGACTTCAACGAGTCCGATGTAAGTTTCAGCCGCCGCACGGGTTTTATCGCCGTGCATTGCGATCTCACAACCGCCGCCGAGTGCCAGACCGTAAGGTGCTGTTACGACGGGTTTTGCCGAATAACGGATTCGCATCACGGCTTTTTGGAATTGGGCGATCATCATATTTATGTCGTCCCATTCTTCCTCTTGTGCCGCGAGCAGAACCATCATAATATTCGCTCCCGCAGAGAAATTTCCGCCTTGATTTCCGATAACTAAGCCTTCAAAATTTTTCTCGACTTCATCAAACGCGAAGTTCATCATCTGAACCGTGTCGCCGCCGATCGAGTTCATTTTTGAATGGAATTCCAAACACGCCACGCCGTCGCCCAGATCAATCAATGAAGCACCGGCATTTGATTTGATAACTCCGTTTGTTTCTTTAACAGAATCAAGAATTATCACGCCATCTTGTTGGGCAATTTCTTTGTAACCGCCGTTAACCAAATCGTAATAGAATTTTTTGCCGTCTTCTTT
>JBGTHN010000688.1:0-7014 GCA_041746235.1 Pyrinomonadaceae bacterium
GATGAGCGTTCAAAGGTTTTGATTTATATTCAGGATGGAATTGGCAACCGACAAAAAATGGATGAATGTCTTTTGGAAGTTCAACCATTTCGACAAATTTTTTGTTTGGAGAAATTCCGCTGAAAATTAAGCCTTGTTGTTCCAAGACCTCACGATATTCGGGATTAAACTCAAAGCGATGGCGATGTCTTTCCGAAATAGTTTCCGCTCCAGTATAAATTTCCTGTGCCAAACTTCCCGACTTTAAATTGCAATCCCAAGCTCCAAGCCGCATTGTTCCGCCGAGTTCTTCAACGTCAACCAGATCACGCAATTTGAAAATTATCGGATTTTCACAATCTTCACTAAACTCAGTTGAATTTGCATCTGACAATTCACAAACATCTCTTGCATATTCAATACAAGCCGTCTGCATTCCGAGACAAATCCCAAAATACGGAGTTCCCGATTTTCTCGCATATTTTATTGCCCGAATCATTCCCGCAACGCCGCGTTTACCAAATCCGCCGGGAACTAAGATCGCATCATAATCCTGCAATTCGGTTTCGTAATTATCTTTCATCAAATTTTCCGATTCGATCCAATCAATCTTCACACGCAAATTATTCGCAACTCCGGCGTGCGTCAAAGCCTCTCGCAGAGATTTGTACGAATCTTCCAACTCAACATATTTTCCGACGATTCCAATTTTAACTTTTCCTTCGGACGGCTCTTTTATTGTTGAAACAAGTCTTCGCCAATCTTTTAATTCCGCATTCGGAAACCTTTCCGTTAGATCGAGTGCATCAACGACCAAAGAATCCAGACCTTGCTCGTGAAAATAAAGTGGAACTTCATAGATCGTATCCACATCTAAAGCCGAAATAACTGCGTGTTCTTTTACATTACAAAAGAGAGCGATTTTCTTACGCAATTCCAAAGGAACGGGACGTTCAGAACGACATAACAAAATATCGGGTTGAATACCAATTTCGCGTAATTCTCTAACTGAGTGTTGAGTCGGTTTGGTTTTTAATTCGCCAGCCGCCGCAATATATGGAACAAGCGTAACGTGAACAAAAAGTGCATTGTTTCGACCTTCTTCATTTCCCATTTGTCGCAACGCTTCCATAAACGGCAAAGATTCAATATCACCAACGGTTCCGCCGATTTCAACGATCAAAACATCGGGTTGATCTTTATCTGCAACCGCCCGAACTGCATCCTTAATTTCATCAGTTATATGCGGAATAACCTGTATTGTTTTCCCCAAATAATCGCCGCGTCTTTCCTTTTCAATTACGGATAAATAAACTCTGCCACTCGTCCAATTGTTCGCCTGCGACATTTTTGCGTTTGTGAATCTTTCATAATGTCCCAGATCAAGATCAGTTTCCGCACCATCATCAGTTACAAAAACCTCTCCATGTTGAAAAGGCGACATTGTTCCCGGATCAACATTTATATACGGATCGAGTTTCATCATCGAAACAGTAGCCCCACGAGATTCCAGCAAGCAACCGATACTAGATGCCGCCAAACCTTTACCCAAACTCGAAACAACTCCGCCCGTTACAAATATATATTTTGTCTGTTTTTCGCTCATTATTTATTCCTCTTCCAATTCGTCTCCGATGTCTTTTCCCTTCGCTTGTTTTTTATCAAAACGTCCTTTTTTAACTTCCGTAATCGCTTCCTTTCCTTTCGCTTCGCCCGGATTCAGCATTCCATTTAGAGCATTTATTCCCGCACTCAAAAGCGAACCGCTTTCGCTTGCTCTTTGTTCAAATTCCTGTTCGGTGCTTTTTCGATTTTTACTCAATAATTTTAAGCCGATAAAAATTACGACAGGAATCAAAATGAAAAATGCTAAACCTATCAAATCACCCATAATATTTTCGATTTTAGATTTGCGATTTGCGATTTCCTAAAATCAATTCCACCTTTTCAAAATCTTTCTTTGTATCTACGCCAATCGAACTTTCGGAAACTTCCACAACTTTTATTCTTGCTCCATTTTCCAAAGCACGAAGTTGTTCAAGCATTTCTGTTGTTTCAAGATGAGTTTGTTTTGACTTTGTATAGTTTAATAAAAATTCCCGCCGATACACATAAAGTCCCGTATGTTTTCGATAAAGTTTTAATAAACCCGCATTTTCTTGCAAAGCCTTTTTCAAACTTCCATATTTTTTTACATCATCTCTCGGAAAAGGAATCGGCGAACGTGAAAAATATAAGGCAAAACCATTTTTATCCGTAATAACTTTTACGACATCGGGATTTAATATATCTTTATAATCCGCAATTTCTTCGCAAGTTGTGGAAATATCTATTGTTTCATCTTCCAAAATTGCTTGAACGGCTTTTTCTATTGTATTCGGCGAAATCAAAGGCTCATCGCCCTGCACATTTACGATTATTGAATTATTTGGAAGTTTCTCTGCAACTTCTGCAATTCTATCGCTTCCAGATTGATGATGATCAGAAGTTAAAATTACTTCATTACCTGATTTTTCAATTACATCTAAAATTCTTTCATCATCCGTGGCGACAATTACACGGGAAATATTTTTCGCTTTTTTAGCTTGCTCTAAAGTATGCAAAATAAGAGGCTTACCATTTAATGGCAACAATAATTTACCTTCCAAACGAGTCGAAGAAAATCTCGCCGGAATTATTGCGATAACATTTTTTGTTGGATTTTTCCCGTGTTGCTCCACGGGCTTTTAGCATATATTGTTTTGAAACTTTATTCAAGAGTTTGCGTAAAAGTTTCTTCTTTCAACTTGGAAAATTAACATAATCTAACTAAACTTGAACCTGTGGAAACAATAGATCAAAAAACTCTCGAAAATTCGGAATTAGCTGAAACAATACCTTCAAATCTAATGACTGAATATTCACCAAATAATCCACCATGGAATAGTGCAATGGCAATTGTTTTGTGGCTGGTAAGCGTTGGTTTCATTGTATTTTTGCCAGCTTTATTTTTACTACCATATTTGCTTAGTCAAAATATAAGTATGTCTGATCAAGCTAATGTAATAAAGTTTTCAACTACCGATCCGACAGCAATTCTTATACAAATTGCGGCAATAATTCCGGCACACATACTTACATTAATCATAGCCTGGTTTATTATTACAAACTACAAAACATATTCATTTAAGGAAATGCTCGGGTGGAAATGGGGCGGTTATAGATGGTGGCATACGATCATACTTTTGTTAACCGTTTTTGCGGTTGCAATCACAACAAATTACTTTTTTGGGGCAAGTGATAATGATTTACTGCGAATTCTAAGAAGTTCGCGTTATGTAGTTTTTCTGGTCGCGTTTATGGCAACATTTTCTGCTCCAATTGTTGAAGAAGTTGTTTATAGAGGTGTTTTGTATTCAGCATTTCAACGAACAACAAATATTCCAATGGCAGTATTTTTAGTAACATTTGTTTTTGCACTAGTTCATTATCCGCAATATTGGGGCGACACCTCGACACTAATTACATTAACTTTTTTGAGTTTAGTTTTAACTCTTATACGAGTTTGGACCAATAGTTTACTTCCCTGTATATTTTTCCACTTTGTTTTTAATGGAATTCAATCGGTGATTTTGCTTTTGCAACCTTATCTTCCTCAGTCTTTGGATGCCACAAAAGTAGAGGGATTTTTTCATCTGGTCAAATAAAAAAAGTGGGAAAAATCTTTCGACCTTTCCCACTCAATTATTTCATTAAAAATGAATCTTAGTTTTGATTTTTAGTTCTCGAATTTCCACTTAAAGGTGGAGTTGTTGACCTTCTTGGAGGTGCCGGAGCCGGTGGTGAAGAGGTAGTTGTATTCGTTCTCCCTGTATCACTTGAACGAGTCGAACCCGAGCCTCTTGTTGTCGAAGGGAAATTATCGAATCCTCTTCCACTTGCTGTTCCCCTTACTTCCACATTTCCGCTATTTTCCATTCTTCTAAAAGGCGGAGTATTGATTCTATTTCCTCTTGCTACATTTTCCGCCGGAACAGTATTGGTCGGTGTTCCTGTTGGCGAACCGCCACCGCCATTTCTTGGAAAACGAGGTCTCCAATAATCGTAATAACTTGGATAATTACAAACGGATGTGCTTGTTCCAAAACTATGACCATAAGGAGAACGCCAACCATATCCGTATGGTAAGAAACTATGTGAGCTATATTGAGCATTATAAACCCAAAGCCCAAATGAATTGTAACAATTAAATCTGTTATTTGAACCGAGAAGCGAATTTTGCAATCTGTCTTCAGACAATTTCTTGTTCGCTTTGGCAATTAATTTCGCACGCGATTCGCTCCACTCTTCAAAAGCATCATTGTCCTTACGATCAAACTTTGCAACAGCAACATCACTATCATTGACCGTTGCCGTTCTGCTTTGTTTGAGTGTTTCCGCAGATAAACTTCCGACTTGAGCCTTGCCTCTGTGGACTTCAATTTTACCCACATCATTATTTAATACATCAACCCGATAAACGCCTGTATCAATCAGATAAAATTTTGCTCTTGGTGTTGAAACGGTAACTTTGAAATCATTACTTGCAAACACCTCAAAAATTGCACTCCCTTTTATTATCTGTAATTTCAAATCATTTAAACTTGTCGTTAAAAATTCAAATTCGGAGTTTTGGTCTAGTCTTACGAACGAACCCGGATTAAGCAGAACTTCCGCTCTGGCATTCGCTGACGTTGTAACTTTATCACCAACTTCTAAAACATCCCCTTTCACCAAGTAACCGCTTTCACCGTTTGCACGTTGTATGGAAACTCTTCCTTCAACATAATTTACACCACCGGCTTTTGCAGAAATTATATATAAATCTCCTGCGGCTGATTTAAGCGTTGAATCATTCTGTGCAAATCCGACAATTGCTGTCATAAAACATAAAACGCTTACACAAAATATTAAGAAAATATTTTTTTTCATTTTTTTCTCCTCACTTTAGTCTGATTGGGGAAAGTGTATATCACTTATATACTTTTTCAATGTAATTCTATTCCCTTTATCTTTATATTTCAAATAATTTAACAATTAACCATCTAAAATCGTAACCAATGTTCTCAAAACATCGAAACTTCTTTTAATAGTTTAGTGCAGATTATAAAGAATAAGTTGTAACGAAATTTAAAAACAACCTTTAATAAAGAAACATAATCATAGTAACTGCCTGTGTGGTATTAAGAGGCAAATTTATTATTAAGCATTTATTATGGCAACTTATCACGATCCAGTCAGATGTTTTGCACCACTCGAAGTTATTGAAAGATTACTTGAAATTCGCTCCGAATTAGGTTATACACAAGCTCTGTATTTACCAAATTCAAATGAACTTGCAAGTTTCCTAGATGCCCACGGGTTTGATGCTTACGCATTTACAACAGGAAATAAAAAAATCAATTACGGCGATTATCGTTCTCAACTTGTGCCGGGCGGCGATAATGCCCATACATCAATTACGGCACATTAAATAAAGGTTTTATAAACACAATATCCAACAACTAAAGGAACGCGGAAGGTGGAGAAGAAATTTTCAACTTCCGCTCCTTTTTTTACTTTTAAAACAGATACTTTCCTTTCTTCCAATTCAATAAAATTAGCTTTCACAAATCAACCATCCGACTATTTGACAAATGCTTCGCTTCAATGAAAACTATTGTTGAAAATAGTTATGAAAGCACTAATATTAGCAGGCGGAAAAGGCACTAGATTGCGACCGCTCACAGTTTATACTCCGAAGCCGATTGTTCCTGTCGTCAATCGTCCATTTTTACTTTATCAAATTGAAACTCTGCGTAGAGCTGGAATCAAGGACATTACGCTTTCTTTAAATTATCAGCCTGATAAAATTGAAAGACTTCTCGGCAATGGTGCTGAATACGGCGTTAATTTAAATTATGTTACCGAACCACAACCGATGGGAACGGGCGGAGCATACAAATATGCGGCACAGGACCTAAATTCTACAACAGTTGTTCTAAACGGCGATATTTTGACCGATTTGATAATTGCCAAAGTCATCAAAGAACACAAAGAAAATAATGCTGAGGCAACAATTTGTCTTATCCCCGTCGAAAATCCTTCCGCTTACGGATTGGTTGAAACCGATAAAGACAAAAACATTTTACAATTCCGCGAGAAACCAAAACCCGAAGAACTCGAATCTTTAACGACAAACACGGTCAATGCCGGAGTTTATATTCTCGAACCGACAATTCTCGATCTAATTCCCGAAGGCAAAAATTATTCGTTTGAATATGATGTTTTTCCAGAAATTTTGGCTCAGAAAAAAGTGTTTCGTGCTTACATAATGAAAAATGTTTATTGGTGCGATATCGGAACGCCGGAAAAATACCTGAAAGCTCACCATGATTTTCTGAGCGGAAATATTAGGCATTTTGAATTAGACAAAGATGGAGAATTTGAATCGGCAACTTCTACCTATATTGATGAAAAATCAATTATTGGAAAAGATTGCATTATCAAACCCAATGTTAAAATCATCAACTCAGTTCTTGGAAAAGGAGTTCACGTCGAAGAAAAAGCTTTAATAGAAAATTCCGTAATCTGGTCTCATTCACGAATCGCAAATTCGGCAGAAGTTCACGACTCGATTCTTGCCCGAAGTTGTTACGTAGGAAAAAATGTGATCGTTAGCAAAGGTTCAGTTTTAGGCGACAAAACATCTCTGACCGATTACACAAAAGTTTGATTGAAGAATTAAAGAAAAATAATGCCAGAATTACCGGAAGTCGAACTCGTTACAAGATCATTGGATAAACTCGTTGGCGGAAAGACAATATTAACTGCCGAATTGTTACGCGAAAGACTCGCACCGGAAACTCCGCCGAAAGAATTTGCCCAAAAATTAAAAAATACCACAATAAATTTTGTCCACCGTCGCGGAAAACACATTTTATTTGATCTGAATAATAAACAAACTCTGGTCGTACATCTGCGTATGAGCGGACGTTTTATGCTTTTGCTTTTTGAGCGGGAAAATCCAAAATTTAC
>JBGTHN010000689.1:0-3002 GCA_041746235.1 Pyrinomonadaceae bacterium
ACACAGAGTTTTCAAAGGCAGAAACACGACCGTCAGGAAATGTGTTTTCGAGTCAACAAACTTTACACACTCCTTCGCCGTCGCGTTTCAAAAAGCGATATTTAGGAAACGGGTCAGAGAATCCCGGGAATCTATCAGAGAATCCCGGGAATATGTCAGAGAACCCTAGGAATATGTCAGAGAATCCCGGGAATTTGTTGGAGAATCCCGGGAATGTGTCGGCGAACCCAGGGAATGTGTCGGCGAACCCAGGGATTACGTCAGAGAATCCTTGAAATACGTCAGAGAATCCCGGGATTTTGTCAGGGAATCCTTGAAATACGTCAGCGGTTTTTAAGCGGATGGCGACGACATTTTATCGTTTATTTTGAGCAAAATAAATAAACAAGCGAC
The DNA here is from genome assembly GCA_041746235.1 of Pyrinomonadaceae bacterium. GTDB lineage: Bacteria > Acidobacteriota > Blastocatellia > Pyrinomonadales > Pyrinomonadaceae > Aridibacter. Next base: position 394 of record JBGTHN010000689.1, read on the forward strand.
AAAAAGCCGAAATCGCGTAACTTGAGTTAAAAACAAAAGAGTGCGGATAAAATTACCGCACTCTTATTTAATCATCATCACGCATTGCCGCTAGACTTTCGTTGTAAGGTTTTCGTGCAACGCCTTTTTCGGTGATGATCGCGTCAACCATTTCATTTGGCGTTACATCGAAGGCGTAATTTCCCACTTCGATTCCTTCGGGTGCAAGTTGAATATCTCCAACGTGCGTAACTTCGCGTATGTCGCGTTCTTCGATTGGAATTTCTTCGCCCGTTGGACATTCAAAATCAACCGTTGACATCGGTGCGGCAACATAAAAAGGAATACCGTGTTCTTTTGCCAAAACCGCAACCATATAAGTTCCGATCTTGTTGGCGACATCGCCGTTTGCCGCAATTCTGTCCGAACCGACGACAACCGCTTGGATCATTCCTTTTTTCATAATATGTCCGCTTTGATTGTCTGTGATCAAAGTAACGGGAATTTTATCTTGCAATAATTCCCAAGCGGTCAATCTCGCACCTTGCAAATACGGACGAGTTTCATCAGCATAAACCATTACTTTTTTGCCCTGATTAACTGCACCGCGAATTACGCCGAGTGCCGTTCCCCAAACTCCGCCCGTTGCCAAAGCTCCGGCGTTGCAATGTGTCAAAACATTTGAATCGTTTTCCAATAATTCGCCGCCGTATTGGGCAATAAGTCGCTGGGCTTCGATGTCTTCCTCGTGAATATCTTTTGCGTCTTGTATCAGAATCTGCTTTATCTCGCTGACATTTTTGCCGTCAGCCTTCGCTTTTGCAAAAACTCGTTTCATACGGTCAATCGCCCAAAAAAGATTGATCGCCGTCGGACGAGTTTTGCCGAGAACTTCGCAGGCATAATCCAATTCTTCTTCCAGATCATCAACATTTGTCCCGACAAAATTCTTCGCCGCAATTGCGATTCCATACGCACACGAAACACCGATCGCCGGAGCTCCACGGACAGCCATATCTTTTATGCCGACTGCAACATCATTATAATTTTTCAATTCCAGCCATTTTTCTTCGAGCGGAAGCAAGCGTTGATCCAACATCAAAACGCATTCATCCGTCCATTTTACAGGTATAATATCCAGTTTCATTAAATTTTCCTCGTGTATTAATAAGATTTTATATAGCGATAAAATGATAACTTAAATTTTTTGTAAAACATAATTTGCCTTATTGTCGTTTTAACTTCTATGAAAATCGAACAAACATTGGATAAAATTCATAAGACAGTTACAAAAAATGTCCTGCTCCAACTTTTCACCGCATTTACAAGAGTTTTGCTGGCAATCGGTTTTATTCCGCCGTCAATAAAGAAAATTCTGTATCAACCATTTACAATTTTGCCCGATTCGCATCCCGTCGGACATTATTTTAATGCGTTGTATCAAACAGGTTTTTATTATCAATTCCTCGGTTGGGGACAAATTATCGCTGCGATTTTGTTGTTAATTCCGAGAACTTCGCATATCGGTGCTTTGATGTTTTTTCCGATAATAATAAATATTACAGTTTTAACAAATTCGGTTGGTTTTAAAGGAACCTGGTTAGTTACAATTTTAATGTCAGTCGCTTCTTTTTATTTAGTTTGTTGGGATTATGACCGTTGGAAAACCGTTCTTTTTTATAAACGTCCAACAAAATCTGCATTTCTCAAATATGAATTTATTTGGATTCCCGCTTTGTTTGGATTCGGTGGAATTTGCTTATTTATTTTTCTGGCAATGCTTGCCGTCGGAAATTTGACAATTGTTCAATATAAATTTCTTTTCATTTTAGCAATTATTGGAACTCTTTTTGGTTTGGCAATCGCGGTTCATCACAAATTTATGCGGGTTGGAAATGTGGAAATTTTTGACGAAAAGTTGTAAAACAATTCTATGAGTAAATCGGATGAATATTGTTTGATCGTTTACGGCGAATATGAAAACGTCGAAGAAGCTAAAAATGCGTTGCAAACGCCATTTGTTGAAGATTATGTCGAAGAACACGGAAGATTTCGTTCACATAATTTTGATGATATAAAAGTCGCAAAAGGAATATCTCTCGGCGAATTAGAAATTGCACAGATCGAAGATGAAACATTTCAAATCACTTGTAACAATTCACATATCACCTTAAACCGAACACGCATCGAAGAACTTGCTGAAATTTTGGAAATTTACGATATGTTTGACGAAATTGTGATCGAACCGATAGATTAATTGTAATGAGAGAAACTTTTTTCAATGGTCAAGTAATTGTAAAAGTCGGCGACATCACAAAAGAAGAAACCGATGCGATAGTGAATGCCGCAAATTCCACACTTCTCGGCGGTGGCGGAGTTGATGGAGCGATTCATCGTGTCGGCGGAAAAGAAATTTTGGCGGAATGCAAAAGGATTCGTGAGACGAAATTTCCTGATGGTTTGCCGACGGGCGAAGCAGTTATTACAAACGGCGGAAATTTACCTGCAAAATATGTGATTCATACAGTTGGACCGATCTATAATAATGAAAACGGACGAGAACCCGAACTACTTGCAAATTCATATAAAAATTCGCTTAAAGTTGCTGTTGAGAATGATTTAGAAACGAT
>JBGTHN010000690.1:0-6760 GCA_041746235.1 Pyrinomonadaceae bacterium
TTATAAATGTTGTTCATAACACCAACATTCTAATATGCTTATCAACTCCTGCGTAATTTCAGTTCAAGATGAAAAACTTTTGCAATGCTTAAAATCTAAGCACAGGTGCGGACATAATCCTTTCCCTTTTTCACTTTTAACCTTTTTCACTTTAAAAAGCATCTTAATTTACTTGAATTTCATCAATTTATACAGTCATAAACATTCAATCAAGTGCCGATTGCTTAGGTTTGTGTTAAAATCCGCTAGTAAAATATTAATTAAATTTTTAGGAGAATTTTATCGTTTTGCGTTTTAAGACATTTTTATTATCTATTGCTTTATTTTTAGCCTGTTCTGTCTTTGTGTATGCACAAAATGAAACAGGAACTACTGAAAATAAAACCGACAAAAAGGAAACTGAAGCCAAGGTTAGTTTATCGAAAGCCGAAACTGACGGAATAAATATTGCTGAATCTTCAATTTTGGTTTATAGCGGCTTGCGTGGACGACAGGCAATAGACCAGGTCAGGAAAACGACCGTTGAAATCGGTGAATTAATTATCGCCAATCCTGACGGTAAAACTACCAGCAAAGCCAGCTATGAACGCAAAGTTTTGCGTGGAGATAGTTTGGGCGAGGAAAAGATTCGGCTTGACCAAAAATTTCCAAACGCCGAATATGCTCTTGTTTATAACGGCGATAAAATTTTCGGTTTATTTAACAATGCGGTTTTTTCGCCGCGTGAAGATGCTTCAAAATCGTTTCAAGATTTGATTTGGCACGGACTTGAAGCATTATTACGCTATCGGGAAAATGGTTCGAAGGTCTTATTTGAAAAAGAAGATAAGATCATGAATGTTGATTTTTATGTGGTCAACGTAATAGATAAAGAAGATCGCAAAACCACATTTTACGTCAGTAAGAAATATTTGCGAGTTATGATGCTTGAATATGAGAGCGACGGCAAAAAATATCGCCGAAAATATTATGATCACAATTATGCTCAGGGAACTCTTGTCCCATATCGTTCGGTCTTATGGGCAGACGATAAACAAGTCGAAGAAAGGACAATTGCGACCATAACATTCGGGCAAACACTGAGCGAAGGATTGTTCAAAGGTGCTACTCCGTAAACAAGATCTAGAAAAAATAAAATAAAAAAACGTGCTGAGAAAAAGCACGTTTTTTTATTTTAAAAACAAGATTTGGAACTTTTTTGCAGTTTATCTGTTAAATGAATCTGTCAAGACAAATCAAAATACAGTGAGGAGATTATGAAAAAATTATTAAATTTGTTGTCAGTTTTGTTTATTATTTCAATCGGTTTCGTAAATTTATCTGCACAGGATGAATTAAAAACGGACGCTTCCCAAAAATCGAATGAAATCTATAAAATTTACACATATACTGTTATGGCTTCAAATAATTCTACGGTCAATAAAAAAATGCCTGATGAAGTTTCAAGAGCATTGGATGACATTAAAAAGGATTTTGCCTACAAAGATTACCAACTTTTATCAACCCAATTTCAGTTGATAAAAGAAAGCGGCGATGTTTTATACCGCAGTGTTTTAAATAATCTTGATGAGGTAAGTGATAAAAATTATCCGGTTTTTGGTGATTGGTCTTATCAAGGATTAACTGAAAATATGATCAACGGCAGAAAACAACTCGGATTTAAAACATTCAGATTCAATATGCGATTTCCCGTTAAGACTCCTACAAAAGATGATGCATCTGTTGTAACTTATGACTCAATCGGCATAACAACACGAAATATAGATTTTCCTGTTGGCAAATCGATCGTGATCGCATCATTTCCAATTGAGATCAGTGACAAAACTCTTTTCTTTGTTATTCGGACAGAATCGGTAAAATAAAAAGTGTAGAGTTTGCAACATAATTAATTGCATAGCGTGTAAAAAAGGTAAGTCGGCTTTTGGTTTAGCTGGGAATATGTTGTAAAAAAGTATGCGTGTATGGCTTTGGACAAAATCAGAAATTCCAACACGGGAGGATTGCATACTGCCGTGTCATTTGAAGAACTGTCCGACCACCAGCTAATTGAAGCGACGAAAAATGGGGACGAAGAAGCGTTTGGCGAAATTATCAAACGCTTCAAAACACCTTTGACAAATTATCTATATCGGATGCTCAATGATTACGAAGAAGCCGTTGATCTGGCACAGGAATCATTCGTTCGCGTCTATTTTGCGATCGAGCGGTATCACAGCGAATATGCCTTTTCGACCTATATTTACAGGATCGCTACAAATTTAGCGATAAGCGAGATACGCAAACGCAAGCGGCGAAAATTATTTTCTCTGACGGGACTTTATCAATACGACGGCGATGAAGATAAGGAATTTCAGCCTGAAGATGAAAAGCCTGTGCCGGAAGATGATTTGATAAACGAGGAAAAACGGCAGGTGATTGAAAAAGCGATAGTTTCGCTGCCGGAAAAATATCGTGTCCCAATAGTTTTGCGGGAAATTGAAGAGAAAACTTATGAAGAGATCGCAGATATTTTAGAACTTGGTTTGGGAACAACCAAATCTCGTATCAGCCGAGGTCGAGGACTTTTGCGTGAAAAAATGCGGGATTATTTCGAAAAGTAATATATGAATTGTCAGGAATTTAAAAGTCAATTTGAAGATGGTTTGAATTTGAGCCATGCGGCAAAAATTCATCAAAGCACTTGTAAAGAGTGCGGTTTGTTTCAATCCGAAGAATTGCAACTTACGGAAATGATCAGAAGTTTGCCGAAGGTTAAAGCACCAAATGATTTTGAATTTGGATTTAGATCAAAATTAGCAAAAGCCGAAGCCAGCAAGCCGTTTTCGCCAATTTGGAAGTTTTTGCGATTTGCAATGCCTCTGACTGCGGCAGGTTTGATATTGGGTTTTGTGATCTTTAGTTCAAACATATTTAAATCCGAAAATGCTCCACAACTTGCCGAAAAGCCGAAGATCGAGGAAAAGTCGGTTGAGCCGAAAAATGATCTAACACCGACTGGAAATTTGGTTGCAGAAGAAGCAAACAATGATTCGGAAAAAGTTGAGGTTAAAACGGTGGAGGCTGTAATCAAGAATCAGAAGGAAAACACTCCATCGGAAATTACTGTAAATAATTCCAAAGCATCGGTTAAAAAAGATCCTGTAAAAGATGAAATAAGAACATTGGACAGCCGACATGATAAAGATTCAACGCAAACATTAGAATCAACTTTGGGTATTGAAAAAGTGATACGTCCGCCGGGCATAGATCCCGACAAGGTGATTGATTCTCCGCGTATGCCTTTAGAAACGAAAGCATTTACAGCAAAAGAGATTTTGTCTGAATTAGGAATTGAAACCAACGATGCAAATGGAAGTTTGAAAGTAAGCGGGATCAGAAAAAATAGTGCGGGCGAGGTTTCCGGCATAAAAATCGGCGATATTGTAACCGCAATTGACGGGCAAACCATTACTGACAAACCGCTTCAGAAAGGTTCAATTCAAGGAAAAACTCTAAAGATCCAACGTGATGAACGGGAATTGGATATTACGATCAGAAATAAATAAGCAGATGAGTATATGTTTTCAAGCATAATAAATGACAAGAAGACACTCAATTATTTTGTCGGTGTTTTTCCTAAATCATTAAACTTAAAAACTTTTACCGACCTGATTAACTGGATTGAAAAGTAAAAAGCGGTAAGTTTTTATTTAAAAACTTACCGCTTAAAATATTATAAAGTTTTTCAACTCTATCTGCCCATATTGTTGTTGTTAAATGTTCTACGCATTCGCCGACGCTTGTTGTTACGTTTGCGTGCGTTTGCAGATTTGAGTTTTGCCTTCTGTCCCGGCGGAACGAAATGTTGATGTTTCTTAAAATCTTTGATGATCTCTTCCGTCATTACCTTACGTTTGAAACGACGAAGTGCATTCTCAATTGATTCATTACTGTGTAATTCAACGTATGCCAATCTTATCACTCTCCCCTTTGCTCAGATTGCTTTTTTTCTCAAGCCAGAGCAAACAACAATTAAACTATTTTTTTGCTTCAAAGGCAAACGCGGATTGATGTTTAATGGAATTAAATCCGACCTTAAACTGTTTTAATTCGGCGTTGTTGCATTCTTTTTGAAAGGCAAACTCAAAAGATGTCCCTGGTAAATAAAATATAGTTTCGCCTCTTTTTCATCTACCCATATATTCATACTATCCAGATTTATTTCGGGAATCGTCATTTCTTGCTTGAATGTAAAAGTTTTGGCATTGTAACGTCCAATCTTTGTTTCTTTGGTTTTTTCATTATATATCGCCGCCCAAAATTCATCTGGATTCGATGTTTTTTGTAGGTTGCGGAAAGTTATTTGGCTTAAAGGTGTAAATTCGCCTTTGACCAATTTAAAAGAACCGGTGGCGGCATCAAGTAGAAAATACTCGGATTTTTTATTCTTAAATTCTTCTTTGGTAAACTTATCTTTTACCTCTTCGTAGAGATACTCAGGCATCGCTTCAAACCCTTCAAAACCGGGCGAATGTATTAAAAATTTGTTATGTGATCTTATAAATGTAATTGGAGACGCGGAGAATGATTTGGGCAATTCCACTTTGAATTCCTTGCCGTTTTGAAGGTTGATTCTGTAAAGTGAATTGAGGTAATAATTCACATCTCTTTTTACGGCGATCGCCCATTTTCCGTCGGGGGAAACGATAGGATTTTCAACGTAACCGGACTCATTTGTGATCTGTGAAACCAAACCGTTTCGCATAACTTTGAATAATCCTTCTTTATCGTAATTTCCGGTTCGCAATTCAAATTCGGAAGTTCGGGAATTCCATAGACTGCTCGACGAATTCAAAGCTTCAACTACGGGAAACTGTCCGTTTTCGCTAATAGAGTAATCTTCAGCCGGCTGCGAAACTCTTTCACCGAGTTTATTGGCTTTTACGCTTCGCCATTGATATGACTCAAATTTTCTTTCCGACCTCTGTTTATCGATCTCTGCGGCAACTTCTCCAAAACGTATGTAAAATTCTTCGCCTTCGTTAGAATCCTCAGCCATTAAAGAATTTCTGGCGGCTTCTAATTTTTTGGCAAGTTCTTTTTCAATAGCTCGTTCACGTTTTTCATCCTGAACAAGAACGCGGAAATCGTCTCCGTCTTTCCAGAGTGATTTTGCTTTGATATTCTTTTCATCGAGAAAAACTTCCAATCCGGCGATTTTGTCCTGTAACCAGTAATGTAATTTGGATTCGCCTTGTTCGAGTGCATCGAAGACCATTCGTAAACCGAAAAGCGGTTGGTCAAAACCGTAACTGGAATTGATAAAGATTCGCCGACCTCCGTTGCGTCCGAACATTACAAATTCCTCGCTTTCGCAGCCGTGGTCGCATTCATTTAAGATCGGATTCATATCTTCGATCTGGTTTTTGGCGACGTAATTAAAAATGAGTTTTAATTCTTCCTGACTGACAACTCTTTCGCGGTATCTGGCTTCATCTTCATACCACGAATAGACCGCCTTATCTTTATAGATTCTAAGGATTTGATGACCGCTGACGGTATTTTTTAAGAAAGCATAAACTCCTTGCAATTCGGCATTTTCTTTAACTTCCTTTCGTAATTTATCTTGAGTCTTGTCTATATCACTCACATCTATAACGGAATAATATTTTTCAGGATTGACGCTCAGAAAAAGTTCACTCAGTGGAAGATTTTCATAATTGGCTTTTTCATTTGGATAAAAAGCATTTCTGGCACCGAGAATCTTTGCTTCACCGGAATATTTTGCCAGTATCAGGCGACGTGCTTCGTAGCTGTCTTCCGATTCCAAATATCTTTCGGCGGCGAGTGCCAGAAGCGGATTTGAGTTTGTCATTAACGAACTAACGGCATTGATCGGCATTGGAATCCGCAGAAGTCTTGCACAGGCGAGTCCGGCGATCTTTGTATTTACATCGCCGCTATTGACAGCACTTAAAACCTCATTTTTATCTTCAAGCATACAAGCCGCAATTCCGCCTGCCATTCCACCGCTCCCACGCATTGCAAAGATCTGATTACGATAATTTTTGACTAGATCTTCACGGTCGGCGAGTGCTTTGACTATCGTTTCGGCATCGGCGGTGTTACTGCCGATCAAATTTAATCTTTCAATGTCGAGGACTTTGCTTTTCCACCTTTGCAAAAAGAGATTCAGAGCCGAAGCAATTTGCGGTTCTGATTTTTTCAAAGTTTTGATACGCTCGATCAAAAGTCTCACGAGATTTTCGTCGGGATTATCGGTAGTCGTCAAGATCATCCCGATCAGTTCATCGGCAGTTAAAGAACCCTCAGCATCAGAATAATAATAATATTCGGGATTGGTTAACGGAGAGTCGCCACTCGTAAATTTACGGACAAATGCTTCGATATAGTTCAGTTGTTGACTTGGACTATATCCGCCGCTTTCAATTATCGCTCTAATGACCGTGTTGCGTTCATAACGCTCGGTAATTTCGTCTAAAAGAGCGAGTAATACCGGAATTGCACGCGGGTCTTTGTAAAAAGTCAAAGAGGAAACAGCGGCTGTCCGCGAACCGCCCAAACCGAACGACATCGAATCTACTTTTGTCGTATTTGCATTTGCATTTGAATCAGGACGATAGACAGTATTTGTATTTGAATTATCACCATATTCACTTTGCGTAGGTTTTTCATTTTGGATGATGGAAATGAGTCCGGGAATGCTTTCAGGTAAATTGATACTTCCATAAGCTCTGATAAGTCTGTTTCTGTCATCACC
>JBGTHN010000691.1:0-4202 GCA_041746235.1 Pyrinomonadaceae bacterium
AAAACTTGTCTACAGGAATATTTTTCATTGTTTCAACTTGTAAATTTCCATTTGCGTCGATGTTGATTGATTCAAGAAACTGCTGGCGCAACTTTCCTTTTGAATAGGATTTAAGACAGATCAACCTGCTGTTCTCTTTATCATAGCATATATCAGAATATCTCCATTGTGTATTTTCTAACGGCATTTCTATTTTCGATTCAAATTTCAGGTGTATACCCTCTTTTCCTGATTCAACGTTGAATGTATAAATTTCAGATTTTGTTCTTTCCTCATTTCTTTCACGCAATGATGAAGCAACTTGACCTCCCGAGTTATCGGAAAGTCCATACGGACTATTTGAACGTAATGCGGAATTATATTCAGCCTCAATTCTTCTTCTTTCATCAATTGCATCAAGTCTTTGTTTTCCTAAAGTCGAAAGTTCTTCTGCGGACAGATCATTGACCTTGCCATCGCCCAAAGCAAGTCCGCTTGATTTCATATCATTTATAAATTGCTGTTCCTGTGTGGCGATCGTGGTCTTTAGGTCTTCGATAGATTTGCTTAATTCTGCGTATGCTTTTTCGGCACCGCTGGTTTCCCTTTTAATATCTTGTTCAATAAAGACTGTTGCAACCATATTTGAAACACTAGCCGCCAATGCCGGATCCGTACTTGTAACAGACAACATAACCAAATTGGTTCGTTCGGTTTGTTCGACATTTAATCTACCAACAAAATAACCGGCATATTGTTCAACCAATGCTTTTTCTTTTGGAGTGAGATTAGCCAATTCAATTCTGTTTGACTCTTCGGAATTTTGAGATGTTATTACGGGAAGCGATTTATTTTCTGTTGGAGGTTTATCACCGCCCGAAAATATTGAACTAATGGTCGCAAAAATCCCTTTTCGATTTCCTGCCAATAAATTGGGATTATTCTGTAACCCTAAACGCACAACAACAGCCTGCATTAAATCAGGATTACGTAGCAATTCGAGTTGAGTATTATAATAATTTTGGTCATATCCGAAATTGATATTTACCGCCTGAATATCTTGCGGTTTTGGCTTTCGCGGCTCAATAATCATCGTTGTTCTAGCTTGATAAATTGAGGGTTGCTGATACATATAAAACGCAGCCGCAGCGGTTGTTAAAATTGTCAGAGCCAAAATGTATGGCAGACGTTTGTAAACAACATTAAAATATTCACGAATAGAACGCTTTTCACTAAATGAGTCTTCATCGTAAAATGGTGAATAGTTGGCAGGATATTCTTGATTCGTCGTCTGTAGATTTTTGGCTTCATGCGAACCTTTTACTTCAGGAACGGGCAATAACCTTTCATCTGTTTCCATACTTCTTATTAAAACCTCTTAAATATAAAACTCAATAAACTTAAGCAGAGTGTATAAATAGCGAGAATCCACTCAGATCAAATTTTTCTGCAAACTTGTAATATAAACCTTTTAACTTAATAAATCCAAAGGCTTTTGCTTTAAAATACTTGAAAAATATACACTTTTTTCACTTTTTAGGCAAAAAATTTAAACATTTATAAACCATTCTTCCTTTGTTTCACACCAATCTCAAATGATATATTTTTCTTTTAAGATAATTTTATAAATTTTGCACTAAATAAACTATATGATTGGAATTTCAGAACTAGAAAATACGAATACAAATAATCTTTCAAATTACGATTTTGAACTTGGCATTTCGGGCTTTAAATATTCAGACCTTTTTGATGCGTATAAACTTAAAGAGTTGGCGGAAAAATTTTACTCCGAAGTTGAAGAACAAGAACCTGTCTTGCACCAAGCGTTAATTGAATATATCGAAAAACGCGGCGAAGGCTATGAACCCAAAGTTGCGTCCAAAATTTTAACGGATTCTGCACCGTTTTTGTCGGAATTCGTTGCGAATATGTTTGGCGTTAACAAAGAACGTGCGGAATTGGAAAGAGAGATATTAAAAGACAATCCAATTTGGAAATATAAATTCTTTGTCCAACGACGTGCTATTCGTTCATACAAAGAAGATAAATTAGCGGATTACAGAGAAACTGAATTATCCGAAGCGATTCGCCAATTAAAAAATGGTGAATTTATGGAAGTTTTAATTCACGATGATGAACTGGCAATCGCTTCAATTGTCGCCGAATTAGTTGAAGCGGAAGAAACTTTAACAAAAGATTTGGAAGTTACAACGCAAATTCAAGAAACATTAAATAAGATTCACAAGGCTTACGACAAATTAAAAGATTCGACATTCGGAAATGTATTTTCACGTTTTGTTACAGAAATTGATTCAACCGGCGAACTTCTGCAAGTTAAAGCCGTTTTGCAGATATTTGAAATTTGGTCATCAATTCAGTTTCATAAAAGATCCAAGAAATGGTATGCCTTTAAAACTCCGCATCCGCTTGATTATCAAAACTTAGTCCACATCACACGCGACAGAAAGGATATTCCCGAAGCACTTCGCGGAACGGATGAAATGATGCGGCGGCGTGATGGATTCGGTTTAACGGATTATCGAGGCACGATGCGTGATGCCCTTGCCGAAATTGATTATTGTCTGATCTGCCACGAACGGGAAAAAGATTCTTGTTCGACAGGTTTGCACGACCGTGAAGGAAATGTGCAGAAAAATCCGCTCGGCATTAAAACCGAAGGCTGTCCGCTCGACGAAAAAATCTCCGAAATGCACCTTTTGAAAAAGCAAGGTGATTCGATCGCGTCCTTAGCATTAGTAACAATTGATAATCCAATGTGTGCAGGAACAGGACATAGAATCTGCAACGATTGTATGAAGGGTTGTATCTTCCAAAAACAAGAACCCGTCAATATTCCGCTTGCAGAAACCGCAAGTTTGACCGACGTTTTAGATCTGCCTTATGGCTTTGAAATTTATTCATTATTAACGCGTTGGAATCCGCTCAACGCCAAACGTCCCTTTGCACTTCCGTATAACGGAAAAAATATTCTCGTCGTCGGAATGGGACCGGCAGGTTATACACTTGCACATTATTTATTGAACGAAGGCTTCGGCGTGATTGGCGTTGACGGATTGAAAATTGAACCGTTAAACGACATTTGGACTGGCAAAAATGGAAATTGTCCGAAACCAGTGAAAGACATTAACGACATCAAAAGTGATCTCGACCAAAGAATTTTGTCGGGTTTCGGCGGCGTTTCCGAATATGGAATCACGGTTCGTTGGGACAAAAATTTCCTGACCGTTCTACAATTAATTTTATCGCGTCGCAAACGATTTCACGCTTACGGAGGAGTTCGTTTCGGCGGAACTTTCACAATTGAAGACGCGTGGAATTTCGGTTTCGATCACATCGCCATTGCGACAGGTGCGGGAAGACCGACAATTGTTCCGATGAAAAACAACTTGATCCGCGGAATCCGTCAGGCTTCGGATTTCCTGATGTCTTTGCAATTAACCGGTGCGTTCAAAAAAGATACGCTTTCAAATCTGCAAATGCGTCTGCCCGCAGTTGTCATCGGCGGCGGTTTAACGGGAGTCGATACGTCAACCGAATTGTTCGCATATTATCCCGTTCAAGTCGAAAAAATGCTCGAAAAGTTTGAAGAATCGGCAGAAGGAATCGGCGAAGAAGCGGTTTGGAAACAATTCGACGAGGAAGAAAAAGCAGTTCTGGCAGAATTCATCGTTCACGGAAAAGCGATTCGCGAAGAACGTGCAAGAGCCGAAGAAACAGGAGAAGAACCGAATTTTGTGCCGTTGATTCAAGGTTGGGGCGGAGTTTCGCTGGTTTATCGGAAACGTATGCAGGATTCTCCCGCGTATCGCTTGAACCACGAAGAAGTTCAAAAAGCACTCGAAGAAGGTATCAATTTTGTCGAATTAATGACTCCGACCGAAGCCGTTCCCGATGAAACGAATGCGGTCAAAGCTCTGATTTTTGAGCGTTTGAAACATAACGAAGAAACGGGAAGATTCGATATGACCGGCGAAACCGTTCGTATGCCGGCTCGCACGGTTTGTGTCGCGGCAGGAACTGCTCCAAACGTAATTTACGAAAAAGAATTCCCCGGAACCTTTAAACTCGACGAATGGCGACAATATTTTGAACCGCATATCGTCGAACCGAATGGCGACGGCAAAAAACACGTTAAAGAATCAAAAGACGGATTTTTTACGTCATACGAACAAGACGGAAAATTCATTTCTTACTACGGCGAT
>JBGTHN010000692.1:0-6676 GCA_041746235.1 Pyrinomonadaceae bacterium
GGATTTAAGACTCTACGTTGAAATATGGTCGTGGAAAAATCCGCAAATATTGCGAAATCGTTCGCACAAAAGTTTTCAACAAATTACTTTTCCCAACATAATATTGAAAGTCTTGCACTGAAAGTGCAAGGTTTTGACCTACGTGTTTCAAAGAATAAATAAAGAGTTCGTAGTGTTGGCATCTGCATTGCTTTGTAAACAAGTAAGAAATTTAGTTGGAGAAAATATTGACTAAATATTAAATTTCGAGTCAAACTGAAATTAGACCGAAATATTATCTTAATTGGAGAAAAATAAGCGATGAAAATATTGATTGCAACGGGCGGTTCTGATTATAGTTTTATGGCGGTTGAGAAGGCTTGCGAAATGGTCATAAAACCGGAATCCAGCAAGATAAGAATCATTTCGGTCTATCAGGATTTGGCAAGTATGGCGGCAGAACCTTTAGAAATATCTGCTGAACAAATCGAAGATATTGAAAATTATGGACGACTTCAATCAACTGAATACGCTTTTAAGGCGAACGACATAATCAAAAGTCATTTCCCCAATAAAGAAATACAAACTTCGATGCAAATTGTCAGAGGTTCGGCAAGGGATTTGATTCTCGATGAAGCTGAAAAATGGAATGCCGATTTAATTGTGGTTGGTTCACTTGGGCACAGTTTTTTGAGTCGTACGTTTCTTGGTTCAGTTTCCGAAGCTGTTGTCCGGCACGCAAAATGTTCTGTGTTGGTTGTTAGGGGAAATATTGACAAAAATAATAATTAGAATTTATTGCAAATAAAAAAACGGCAGGAGTTTTAATAAAAATCCTGCCGTCTCTATTTTTACCAGATTCCTGTTTTCACCCAAGAACCTTTGTGACGAGTTCGCCAGATCTTGTCGTGAACACGCTTGACCATTCCCCACATATTTCCCGTTTTCAAGCGATAAACGCTATCGTCCCAAAATCCATAATTCAAATAGATCGAATCCGCTCCGCCCTGATCTATGATCATTGCAATTTCGTGGTAATAAACCTCTTTCGGTTCTTTTCCTTCGATCTCGCTTTTGATATTTTCAGCCACAATGTTGGCTTGCCCGACAGCAATATGAGCAAGTTTCGGTCCCGGAAATGAAACAATATCGCCGACCGCATAAGTATCTTTCATTCTTTCAACCCGCAAATAATTATCTACTTCGACGAATTTCAGTTCGTCCGTAATTCCGTTTTCCGAAAGCCTCGCTTGCCCGCAAAAAGGCGGAATAAGCATCAATAGATCAAATGGAATTTCGTCTTCATTTTTGGAAACTATCTTGTTCGATTGAACTTTACTGATCGGGTAGTTTTCTATCAGAGCAATTTGATGTTTGCTAAATGCTTCCTGCAATGTTTTATGAATATCCGCACCGCCGAAAGCATCTTTGACAGTTTTGGGAAATACAACACTAATATTTATGGGTTTTGTGGGTGAATCGGGAAAACGCCTCGCCAGAGAAAACGCAGTTTCGCATACGGGAACGGGTAAAAAAGCATCGGGCGATAACGCAACAACAATATTTCCGTGTGTAAAATCATCACCCGCTTTGCCGAATTTTTTCGCCGCTTTCACACCCAAAAGATGATGTGCGTGGTCAAAAAATCCATACATTTTCTCGGTTGCCAGCCGTCTTCCGAGAGCAATTACCAGATAATCATAAGAAAGATCGCCGTTAAATTCTTTACCTGCGATCTGCACGCGATGATATTCGGGTTTTAAATGCAGAACTTCACCTTCAATGAATTTCACGTTCAATTTGTGCAGTTTTTTCTTGAGATCGAATGTTACATCCTCTTCTTCCAACTCACCGAAAGCAAGCCTGACAAGTGCGGGATAAAACGTAAATGTCCGATTCGGCGAAACTAAAGTTATTTGATGTTCACCGTCCAGAGATTCAGCAAGTTTTTCCGCTGTAACCAATCCACCGAATCCGCCACCTAATATCAATATCTTTTTCATATAATACTCCGATTTATTTAAATTATTAATAACTTTCCGAAACGCCCGTCAAATTCATATCTTTTATACGAAAAACGATGACATTTTTTAGCGAAATTTCTTTGTTGAATTTTGCTTCAACGGGCGTAAATCGGGGAAAATCTTCGTAAAACCTATAAAGAATTTTCGTCTTTATATCTCTGTTCTCGATCTCTTCAAATTCGCCGTGTGCGATAACGCTCTGCCATTCAAAACCATCATCGGCGATGCTATCTATTTGCAGACAGATTTTCGGGTTTATTCGCATCGCAGTAATTTTCTGTCCCAGCAAACTGTGTATGTAAATATATTCGTCTTCAAACAGATAATTGATCGGCACAATATACGGTTCGCCGTTTTCTAAGACACAACCTAAACGTCCGAGCCTATTATTCTTCAACAATTCCAACGAAGCTTTTTCATTCAAAGTATTTATCATTTATTTACCTTTATTATTTGAGTTTGAGACTGAACATATCGTTAAAGTCGTTGTAGATTTCCGCCACTAACCAACCCAAAGTTCCTGTGACGAAAGTTATAAGAATCATTTGTCCAAGATAATCATTTGCCTGATCTGCCCAATTAAAATTGATCAAAGTTTCATCTACCATTACAAACACCAAAATATCTGAAACTAAGTTTTCCAAACTGTAAAAACTCCACAAAAAAGCGGCGGCTACAGCAACGGATAAACCAAATTGTTTTGAATTGATGTTCATAAATTCTGTCTCCTTCAAATTTATGTATTGCAAAATCTGTGCCTTAAACGACAACTATGTGTTTTGATTACTTTGTGAATTTTATTGAGAGGTAAAATGTGTGAAATTTAGCATCGGTCTGTGGAATTTTTCACGTTATTAGAAAGGAAGGTCTTTAATTTTACATTATCTTGCAAATCATTTTTTCTCAAAAAGAACTTTGGCAATTGTCGTCAGAAGTTTTTCGCCGGTAAAAGGTTTTGCGAGAAAATCGTTGACATTAAGCTCTACGCTTTTTGTTTGTTGCTCCGTGGTTAAACCGCTCGCCGCAATTATTTTTTGTGCGGGATTTATTTTTCGCAAAGCTCTGATCGTTGCCGCACCATCCATAAAAGGCATCGCCATATCGGTTAAAACGAGATCAATTTTTTCCTGTTGTGAGTAAATTGCCAACGCCTCTGTGCCGTCTGCCGCTGTTAATGTTTTGTAGCCGTATTTTTCAAGCGTTGCAGAAGTTACGCGACGTATATTTTCTTCGTCGTCAACAATTAAAATGAGTTCGCCGTTTCCTTTCGGATAAATTGCTTTTTGCTTTTCTTGTTTCTCATTTTCAATATCTTTAACTGCCGGAAGATAGATGGAAAATTGTGTTCCTTTATTCGATTCGCTGTAAGCATTGATAAAACCACCGTTTGATCTGACGATGGAAAGCGTTGTCGAAAGCCCCAAACCCGTTCCTTCGCCGATTTCTTTGGTCGTAAAAAACGGATCCCAAATTCTTTCGAGTGTTTCTGCGGACATTCCTATTCCAGTGTCTTCGACCGTTATCAAAACATATTCACCCTGTTCTGCATTCGGGTTTATCTGTGCATAATTTTCGTCAATTTCGATGTTTTCCGTTGTGATCTTGAGCGTTCCGCCCGAACCTTTCATCGCGTCTTTGGCATTGACCACAAGGTTCATAAGCATCTGATGAATTTGTGTTGAATCGGAAGAAATAAGTGGCAGATTTGGTTTAATGTTGTATTCGATCTTAATATTTGGCGGCAGAGTTTTTTTCCAGACGCTGATAAGTTCTTTGATCAAATATGAAACCTGAATTTGTTCACGATTTCCTTCTTCCGTGCCTCTTGCAAAAGTTAAAACCTGCTTAATCAAACTTGCTCCGCGTTCTGTGTTTTCTCTGATGATCTCAAGCCAAGGCTGACTCGATTCGGGCAAGTCCAAATCCATTTCGAGCATATCAACCGCCATCATTATCGGTGATAGAACATTGTTCAAATCGTGTGCGATTCCGCCTGCAAGAGTGCCGATAGATTCAAGTCTTTGAGCCCGAAAAAGTTGATGTTCGGTGTTTTTTAAGTTGGTAATATCAGTATTTACGATCAAAAAATAATCGGGCTGACCGAGTTCGTTGCGAACCAGCGTCCAACGGCTGATGACAATAATTTCTTTGCCGTCTTTTGAATAATTTAATGTTTCTTCCTGCCATTCGTCGCTTTTTTCCAAAACCTTCAAAGCTGTTTCAATAATTTTTCGGTCGCCTCTGCAAATCTTTTCGCAAACTTCTTCGCCGAGAATTTCCTCAGATTTCCAGCCGTAGAGTTTTTCCGCACCTCTATTCCAGAAAATTATCTTATGATTCAGATCACATACGAGAATCGCATCTCTTGTTTTTTCAAGCAGCGAAGCCTGTTGACGAATTCGCTCGTTGGAAATTTTGCGTTCGGTAATATCACGGCTCGTTTCAAGCACGACCGACGCACCATCTTTTGATTCGCTGATCGCTTGACGGCTTTCAACAAATATTTTTCGTCCGTCTTTTGTCGTTTGCGTGATCTCGCCTTCCCAATGTCCGACGCGGTTTAGTTCCGCAAGATATTCCTCAAAAGTTGTTTCATATTCCGTTCTTAAAATTTCATAAACTTCTTTTCCCAAAACTTCCTTGTGCGAATAACCATAGAGTTTTTCGGCACTTTGATTCCAATAAATAATTCCGTCATCAAGCCGCCAACTGTAAATTGCTTCGTAGGTTTGTTCAAGAAGTTCTTTCTGCTCACGAAGCAGAATTTCGTTTTGTCGCAAGGTCTCTTCCTGAAGTTTTCGCTCAGTTATATCGTGGCGAATCGCAACGTATTGATACGGTTTATCAGTTTCATTCAAGAATGGTATGATCGTCGTCGAAACCCAATAGATCAAGCCGTCTTTTGCACGATTACAAATCTCACCACGCCAGATTTTGCCGTTGGCGATAGTTGTCCAAAGCTCACGAAAAAAATCTTTTGAATGATGTCCTGAATTGATGATGCGATGATCTTGTCCGATCAATTCTCCCCGCGAATACTTGGAAATTTCGCAGAATTTATCATTAACATAAGTGATCTTTCCCGTTTGATCGGTGATCGCAACTATCGTTGATTCCGCAAGTGCGTATTTTATATCGGCGAGTTCTTTTTGAGTTTCATCAAAGTTTTTTGGATTCGGCTCAATTTTTGTTTTTGAAGAATTGTTCACTTACTGATCTCCATCATCTTTTTTCAAACGATAACGTATTTGGTCTCGGGAAATATCTAGCAATTTTGCTGCCTGAGTCAAATTTCCATTCGTTCTGGCAACGGCTTGTCGAACAAGTTGAAGTTCAACATCTTGGAGCGGAATTCCTTCTGCCGGAAGTCTAAATTCGGAATCTGCATTGCTACCGGAATCTCCGTTAACTAAGTCTTTCGGCAAATATTCGGTCGTGATAAGCGGGCTGTCTTCGAGAATTGAAGCTCTTTCAATGACGTTGCGAAGTTCGCGGACATTTCCTTCCCATTCGTAATTTTTGAATATCTTTTCCGTTGGCTTGGCTAAACCTTTCAACTTATTTTTATTGCGTCGCTTATGATTTGTGCGTTCAATATAATAGTTTGCAAGCAATAAAATATCATCGCCACGCTCCCGAAGCGGCGGAATATCAATTTGAATTATCGAAAGCCGATAATATAGATCAAGCCGAAAATTTCCGGCATTGCTTTCTTGTTTCAGATCGCGATTTGAAGCAGCAACAACACGAACATCTATCGGAATTTCCTGCAATCCGCCGATTCGTCGAAAACGTCCTTCTTCCAAAACTCTTAGAAGTTTCGCCTGCAAAGAAATCTCCATTTCGCCGATCTCATCCAGGAAAAGTGTTCCGCCGTCGGCTTGTTCAAACAAACCTTCCTTGCGTTTTTTCGCATCGGTAAATGCTCCTTTTTCATATCCGAAAAGTTCCGATTCAATTAAATTTGCGGGCAAAGCGGCACAATTTATTGCTAAATATGGAGCATCGCGTCTGTCCGATGCAAAATGAATTGCACGAGCGAATAGGTCTTTTCCGGTTCCTGTTTTGCCCTGCAAAAGAACTGATGAAACATCGGATTCGGCAACCTTTCGGGCAGTTTCAATCGCTTTTTTCATCGGTGCGGATTCGCCGATTATTTGTTCAAATTCAAACTGCTCGGCTCTCTGCCGACGCATCTGTTTTACTTCGCGTCTAAGTTGTCGGGTTTCAACTGAATTGCGTAGCGTAACGCGAAGTTCTTCAAGATGAATAGGTTTGCCGATAAAATCGTGAGCACCGCCGCGAAGTGCGGAAATCGTTGTTTTAACATCAACATTGCCCGTTATCATTACAACAATTGTTTCGGGATATTCTAGTTTTATCTCTTTCAAAAAATCCAACCCAGAACCATCCGGCAGATCAATATCAAGAAGAACAATCTGCGGTTCTTCCGTTTTCAAAAGTTTCGCCGCTTCCGCCAAAGTTCCGGCTTGCACAGTTTCATAACTCCAAGAATTCAGAGCCATTCCAAGCGTTCGTGCGATCTGACCGTCATCATCAACGATCAAGACTTTAGCATTTGGTTTATTATTTTTTTCACTCATCAAATTCGGGGTAATTTATAATTTTATTGAAAAGTTTTTCCAAAAAAAAGGCTCCTTTCGGAGCCTTTT
>JBGTHN010000693.1:0-2334 GCA_041746235.1 Pyrinomonadaceae bacterium
GGTTTGAAAACACGTTTTTCAGCATTTGATCTGACAACGATTGCGAGCAGTGCCGGACAAGATTATGTTGGTAACAGCATCAGAGTTTTCGGTATCGCCGCCCGAAATCCGAATATTCTGAACAACATTCAAGGCTTAAACATAATCACGCCGAATTCATCAAGCATTCGCGGCAGAATAATCGGCGGAGCAGTCAATCGCGTAACTCCTTCGCGTGGCGATGTGCAGGAAAATGTTTTGGAAAGACTCGATCCCGTCCGACAGATCGAGAAACTTTCCGACTATTTCCTACGCCGCAAAAAACTCGCCGCATATCGCGGAAATTATATGTATTTCTACACCGATCTGCCGAAACCATTCGACAAAAAAGGCTTGGTCGGCGTAAATATTCACACGGGAAAAGACGCAAGATTTATTCTCGTAGAAAATCCCGATATACGTTTTACTACCGATGAAATCAACGGTTTACTATATTCGGCAAGTGGTCGGCGTTTATTGGCGTTCGATGTTTTAAATAAGTAAATACAATTTGTAGGGGCAACGGCTTGTCCTTGCCCATGAGCCGTATGGCGAAAAATTTGTGGAATTCTCAAATCGTCGTCATAACATTGTCCGATTAAAATTATCATCTCAGACAATCACGTTTGTTTGCGTTTATCAACGCATGGGCAAGGACAAGCTATTGCCCCTACATTTATTTTGCGGGTTTGTGATAATCTATTAAAAATTCTTTTTCAATAAAATCTATAATTATGAAATCAAAAATAATCATCTTTCTAACTCTCTGTTTATGCTTCTCTGCGGTGAATTCTTTTGCTCAAAAAAAGGAAAAGTTAAAACCGAACAAAGACATACAAAATATGCTCAAGGAAGTTTCGGCTAAAAAACTTGAGGAATATAACCGCAAACTCGTTTCGTTCGGAACTCGCAACACGAATTCGGCACAGGATGATCCGAAACGCGGAATCGGTGCGGCGAGGGATTGGATATTTGACGAATTGACGCGAATCTCGGCGGATTGCGGCGGTTGTTTGGAAGTTGAAAAGCAGACATATTTGCAGAAAGCACAACGCCGTGTGCCGAAAGATATAAATCTTACGAATGTTATTGCGACATTAAAAGGTACGAAAAATCCCGATAGAATTTACGTTGTTTCGGGACATTATGATTCGATGTGTGGCGATCCGGGCGATGGAGAATGCGATGCTCCGGGAGCAAATGATGACGCTTCGGGAACTTCCGCCGTGATCGAAATGGCTCGCGTGATGTCGAAAATGAAGTTTGATGCAACGATAATTTTTATGGCAGTTGCGGGTGAAGAGCAAGGATTACTCGGAGCGACATATTTTGCCGAGCAAGCGGTTGCGAAAAAGTTGGATATTGAAGCGATGTTCACGAACGACATTATCGGCGGAGCGATGGCTTTTAAGAATCGTCCTGATAGAAATTCCGTTCGTGTGTTTGCGGAAGGCGTTCCGTCCAACGAATCTGAGCAGGAAGGGAATTTGCGTCGGAGTGTCGGCGGTGAAAATGATTCAGCGGCTCGTCAGTTGGGAAGATATATTTACGATGTTGCCAATATGTATTCGCCGAAATTTAGTGTGCAATTGGTTTACAGACGTGACAGATATTTACGTGGCGGCGATCACATACCATTTTTAGAGAGAGGTTTTTCCGCCGTGCGTTTTACCGAAACGCATGAAGATTACGACCGTCAACATCAAAATGTTCGTACCGAAAACGGTAAATTATATGGCGATCTACCGGATTATCTTGATTTCGGCTACATTGTGAACGTGACAAAAATAAATGTCGCTTCGCTTGCATCTTTGGCAAATGCTCCCGCGAAACCGAAAAATGTCGGCATTGACACAACTCGTCTGACCAACGACACCGATCTGAAATGGAATGCAAACACGGAAGACGATCTGACAGGTTACGAAATCGTCTGGCGTTCGACGACTTCGCCATATTGGACTAACTCGAAATTTGTCGGAAATGTAACGAAATTTACGATGCCGGAAATGTCGAAGGACAATTACTTTTTCGGCGTGCGTGCGGTTGATAAAGATGGATTTAAGAGTCCTGTCGTTTTCCCGAAACCGACCAGATAAAAACGGAAAAATGAATATGAAAAACAAACAATTTATATACTTAATATTTATTCTTTTACTTTTATCTTTTTCGATCAATGCACAGATCAGAAATGATTTTGACCGAAGTATGAATCAGCCCGTCGAACCTTTTAATGTTATCAGCAATATTTATTATGTGGGTGCTTCGGATGTTGCTTCATATTTGATAACCACGCCGAAAGGTCATATTTTGATCGAT
>JBGTHN010000694.1:0-3154 GCA_041746235.1 Pyrinomonadaceae bacterium
TGCGGCGGGTTTGCAAATTGCGGGAAATGACACAATGCAGATCAACGGAACATTTACTTTAACCAACGGAAGACTTCTTGGAGGTGCCGGTGGAACTCCCGAAGCACGCGGCAATGTTTCGATCGCTTCAACCTTTGACGGCGGCGACGCAAGAATGGCTTTTGGCGGTACGAATGTTCAAACATTTCAAAACAACGGTGGAATGATTCCGACGGGAAGCTGGACATTAAACAAAACCGGCGGAACTGTCAACCTTTTAAGCGATTTGGACATATCGGGAGGAACAAGCACCTTTACTCTCACCGAAGGCACGATAACGACCGGAGCAAATACACTTATTGTCGGAATACGAAATGTAACAAATACGAATGGATTCATCATCGGCGGTTTGCAAAGAACATATAATTCCAGCGGCACACGTTCATTTGCCGTCGGCACGGCAAACGGTTTCGCTCCTGTAACAATCAACGCGACTGCCGGAACTTTCGGTGTAACGACCACTTTCACCGTCCGTTCAAATAACGGAACGCTGGCAGGTGCTTCGCCAACTCAATCGCTCACGCGGAATTGGACGCTCGAACCGAGTGCGGGCGGAATCACGACGGCAAATCTGACGTTTCAATATCTCGAAACCGATCTGCCCGCCGGAGCGGATGAATCAACTTTTGATTTCCTCAGACGAAGCGGCACAACCACAACCAACGAAGGCGTTTTCAACCGAAACACGACAACGAATATTTTTTCTTTATTCGGCGTGACACAATTTTCCGACTGGACTTTGGGAACACTTGCACCAACTGCGGCAAACGTGTCAATTAGTGGACGAGTTCTAACCGACACGGGACGCGGAATTCCGCGAGCCAGACTTTCATTGACAGATTCAAATGGAAATCAACTTTCTACTCAAACAAATCCATTCGGTTATTACCGTTTCGATAACTTAACAGTAGGCGAAACTTATATAATTTCAATCGCTCATAAGAGTTACCAATTCGCCAATCCAACACAGGTTATAAGTGTTTTCGATTCGATCACGGACTTGAACTTTATTGCCGAAAACGAGATCACATCACAAGGTCTTTTCGAGATCGGCGGAAAAGTTTCGGACGCAAAAGGCAGAATTCTGCCGAATGTAACGGTTGAAATTTCAGGCGGAAATCTGAAAGAAAATTTGACGGTAACAACTGACGAACAAGGCAGATATTTGTTTGATGCGGTCAAAGCAGGTGAAACTTATATCATCAACATCATTGATAAAAGATACATTTTTGCACCACAAGTCGTAACGGTTATTGAAGATAAATATGATGTGGATCTTTCCGAACATTAAGTTAGAAAATGCCATTAATTTGCGGTGATTCAACGTGAGTTTCGGAGTGAATTTTGAAAAAAAGTAATTTAAGAATTGGGAAAAAAGAGAGGAAATAGAAAATGTTCATCAATAGAATAAGGGGCTGTCCCAGATAACACATAAAATGTATTATCGAGGGCAAAATGAGGAAGAGTAGATTAAGTCGAGTTAAACAGAACAAATTGATCGAACATTTTGTTGCAGGAACAACTGCTCGTTGTGCAGCGGATTTGGTTGGTGTTAATAGAAAAACAGCGGCTTATTATTTTCATCGTTTGCGGATCATTATAAGTTATCGTTTGGAAGAAGAAGCAGATGAGTATTTGAGTGGCGAGATAGAAGTTGACGAGTCATACTTTGGTGGGAAGCGAAAAGGTAAAAGAGGACGTGGGGCAGGAGGCAAAACACCAGTCTTCGGCTTATTAAAGCGGGGCGGGAAGGTTTATACAAAGATAATTCCTGATGCTAAAGGAGCGACATTGATGCCAATTATTCAAGAGAAAGTTATTCCTGATAGCATCGTTTATTCAGACAGTTGGCGAGGATATAATGCGTTAGATGTATCGGAGTTTAGACATTATCGAATCAATCATTCAAAGTTGTTTGCAGACAAGAATAATCACATCAATGGGGTAGAGAATTTCTGGAATCAAGCGAAGCGACATTTACGGAAATTCAATGGAGTTCCAAAGGAGACTTTTCCACTGTTTTTGAAAGAATGTGAATGGCGTTTTAACAACCCAAAACCTCATTTGCAGTTAAGTCAATTAAAACAATGGGTTAAGGACGATTTAGGCTAGTTATCTAGGACAGCCCCTTTATCTTAAGTGCTTTAGTTCTTCTGATTTATCGAAATGAATTACCAATTTTGGGAAAATGAAAATCAAGGAGAATGTATTTGGATTTTTGTAACCTCATAAAAGTAATACAAATTTTATAAACAAATAAACATAGACTAATTTTTTAAGTTAAAAGTTTGATTTTTGAGTGTTAATCAGAAAAAGGCAACCATCTATAGTTGCCCTAAACTATTGAAAACATTAAAGCCACCCATCGGATTTGAACCGATGACCTACGCATTACTAATGCGTTGCTCTACCACTGAGCTAGGGTGGCATATTTTCAAACTCGATGAGACGAAATTTATCGAACTAAAAATATACAATTCTCATCTCAAAAATACTAATACAAAAGGAAACAAATTTAATTATTACTTCATTTCCTGTTCGATCAAATAACTTAACGCCGGTTCGCTGAGTGTTTGTAATTTTTTACCGTTGACAAAAATGGTCGGAGTTTGGCGAACACCCAAACTTTCGCCGTCTTTTTTATCACGATTGATTTTTTCGGCAAATTTATTTTGGGTGTATGCTTGATTCATTTTGTCCAAATCAAGTTTAAGTTCTGTAGCATAATTTTTGAAAAGCGTTGTTATATCAGCCTGCGGAGCATTAGCGTGAGATCCGTGTTTTGTTCCCCATTCAGATTGTTTACGAAATAACAAATCCTGTGCTTCCCAGTATTTTCCTTGTTCGCCCGCCGCTTCCAAAAAAGTTGCCGCCGTAAGCGAATTCGGATGAAGTGGCATATATCTGACGACGAGACGAGCTTTTCCATCATAATATTTTATAATTCTTTTCATGATCGGATGAAAAGCGGCACAGGCTTCACATTCCGGGTCTAAAAATTCAACGACCGTAACTTTTGCGTCTTCATTTCCAAGTTTATAACTGTCCGAACGCACGAGTGCTTCATTATTAGTTTGCGAATTATCAGTCTTGTTTTTAAGTTGTTCGACTTCGC
>JBGTHN010000695.1:0-2795 GCA_041746235.1 Pyrinomonadaceae bacterium
ATACATAAAGGAAAGTTCTTGTTTTAAATTTTTGTTGTCAGGATTCGCTTGAATTTGTTTTTCGATCGAAGCGAATAGATCGTTGTTGGTTTGTGAATCGGGTTTGTTTCTGCCGATCTCTGTTACGAGGTCGTTTCTAAATGCTTTGGCACGATTATCGTCGGGTCTGATGGAAAGAACATAATTAATATCGTTGAGGGCATTAACTTTATTTCCCAAACAATTATGGACGCTGGCACGATTAAAGTAGGCGAGAAAGTTGGCGGTATCGAAGGCGATGGCGTTATCGAGAAGTTTCAAAGCCTTGTCGCACTGTCTTGTTCCCATCAATAAAACTCCGCCGTGAACATAAGAATTATACTTATCGTCGGAAACTTCTATCGCCGAATTCACATCTTTCTCCATCAATTCAAACTTGTCATTTGAACGATAAATCTCTGCCCGGCGAAAATAAAGATTGGAATTATTCGGGAATTTTTCGATGCCCTTTGTGAGTATTTCAATTGCTTCCTGATCCTTGCCTTTGTTTTGCAGTTCGTAGCTTTGTTTGAGATATTCTTTGTGTTTATCCGTATCAACATTTTGCGGATGGATCAAGACAACAAACAGAAGATTCAACGAGATTATTATTAAAAGCTTTTTCATATTGTTCACCTTAAAACAAAATTAGCTGAAAGTTCACGTAAAGTAAAGGTTTTTTAAGGCAGAAACCCGAAAGTTTCTGCCTTTGGTATTAAGAAACTTTTGTTCCGTTCGCGTTTATCGGAACAGTTTTCAAAGTCCAGTTTCCGCGTTTAATTTCGTCCTTAAAGACTTGGGTGCGATAAATTGTTTTTTGGACGATCGGACGATGGTGATTTTTTAACCAATTGTGACGGGCGTTGACATAAGCCGTTATCCATTCGATCTCATTGCCTCCAAGATCGGGTGGCATTTCCGAAAACTTTTCGCGGATTACCCATAAAATACTTCCGCTGTGTATGTAGGAATCGTATATGACCAAAGCGGAAAGTGGAAGAATAAATTGATGTGAATCTGCCCACTTCATTGCGGGTTTGAAATATCTTTTATCAAAAAATTCATCCTGAACGGTTTGCATAACGGGATCATTGTTGCCCGCGTCTTTTAACAATTGTTTGAATTTATCGTCATCGGTCAAAGGGACACTGCCGACCTTCTCTGCATAAGGCTTCAATTTACTACTGTATTTGCCGTTGCTCTTCACATACATCTGCACGAGTTCACGCAAATTTCCGTATTCGGTTGTTTGTGAACGTCCGTAAGTTATCTGTTTTATATCGTGTGGTCCGTCATTGAAGATCGCGATTGCTCCGTATTTTCCGTCTGCTTTTCCCGTTTCAAAAACATTGATGACACGCTCGATAATGCGTTTTTGTCCTTTTTCTAACTTCATTTATTTATCTCCTAAAAAGGTATTTTTTTATACTACATCTATATATGATTTTTGAGCGAGTTATATTACAAAAAAAATTATGTGCGATGGAATTTGCGTTCGATGTCTTTCATTGTCAGCCGCAATATAACAGGTCTTCCGTGCGGACAGGTCGTTGGCGATGACGTAATTAAAAGTCGGTCGATCATCCAACGCATCTTTTCGAGAGTGAGTTTCATATTGATCTTGACTGCCGCTTTACAAGCCATCGAAGCGGCAATGTCATCTCGCAAAGTCGCTTTTGCACCGCCGCGATTTTCTTTTTCAATCGTGTCCAATAATTCGGAAAAAAGATTGCGAACTTCCGCCGCCGGCAAATCTGTCGGCACACTTTTGATCGCAATTGTTCTTCCCGAAAGTTTCATCAAACCGAATCCGTAATTTTCCAGTTCTTCTTCAATTTCATCAAATGCGGCGGCTTGTGCCGGTGTCAGATCAATAGTTTCCGGCAAAAGCAGGTTTTGTGATTCGATTTTTCGTTCCGTTTCTCTTTGACGAAACTTATCAAACAATATCCGTTCGTGTGCAACGTGCTGGTCTATCAAAAGCAAACCTTCATCATCAACCGCAATAATAAAACTGTTGCGCAGTTGTCCGATCGGTTGGATTTTTGATGCGGAAACTTCTTCGACTTCTACTGATTTGGGAATTGATTCTGCAGAATCTACGGGCGGCAATTCTTCGTAATTGCGGATTGGACTTTGGACTTTGGACTTTGGACTTTGGACTTCGTTTTCAAAGTTTTGTGCGTCTATCGGATTTCCTAAAAAATCTTCCGCGTCTCCGCGTCTCTGCGGTTCAATCCCAACATCTTCACTTCGATTAATCGCCAATGATTCAAAATCCTGCGAAGTTGCCGGGATTTCAAAATCAATTTTCTGTTGTTCAAAGGATTTTTTTTCTATCGGTGATATTTCATTTTCAAAAGATTCAGTATTTTCATAAGTTTTATCTTCTAAGTTTGTTTCCAAATTTTCCGGCGTTTCTGTAACAAACTCTGAACTATCAAAATCAGACTTTGGACTTTGGACTCTGGACTCCGGACTTCCAAGAATTCCCGCATTTTTCAAACCGTCCCGAATAACTTCGGCAATCACGTCTTTGACCGCTTGCGAACGACGGAAACGAACTTCGGTTTTGGCAGGATGAACATTGACATCAATTTCCTCGTGCGGAACATCCAGAAACAAAAACGCGACGGGATAAACTCCGTGCGGAAGAACCGAACGATAACCTTCAAGTAAACCGCCCGTGATAATTTTATCTTTGACAAAACGCCCGTTGATAAAAAAATATTGCGAATCCTTGTTTGTTCGCCGCTCTCTCGGTGCAGAAATAAAAC
>JBGTHN010000696.1:0-5196 GCA_041746235.1 Pyrinomonadaceae bacterium
CTTTCGGATGAACAATTACGCGAGAAAACCGAAGAGTTCAAAAAGAGAATTCAGGACGCACTCGAAGGTATTGAAGAAAGAGATGAACGCAGAAAACGTGAACAGGAAATCTTAAAAGAGATTTTGCCCGAAGCCTTTGCGGTTGTTCGTGAAGCATCTGTTCGCACGACAGGAATGCGTCATTTTGATGTTCAACTTATCGGCGGAATGGTTCTGCACGAAGGTAAAATTGCCGAGATGAGAACGGGTGAAGGTAAAACACTTGTTTCGACACTTCCGGCATATCTCAACAGTTTGACGGGACGCGGCGTTCATATCATTACAGTTAATGATTATCTGGCTTTGCGTGACTCCGAATGGATGGGAGAAATTCACAGATTCTTGGGCGTAAATGTCGGATGTATTCAAAATGATATGGATGATGCCGAACGAAAAGAAGCGTATTCATCGGACATAACTTACGGAACGAACAACGAATTCGGTTTTGATTATCTACGCGATAATATGAAATTCGATGTCGAATCCTTGGTTCAACGCGATCATTATTATGCGATCATTGACGAAGTTGACTCGATTTTGATTGACGAAGCAAGAACGCCGCTTATTATTTCGGGTGCGTCGGATGAAGCAACAGATAAATACTACGTTGCGAATGAAATTATTCCACGACTCGAAAAAGGCGAAAAGGACGAAGAGACTAAGAAAACGACGGGTGATTATCTGGTTGACGAGAAAAATCATTCGGCTGTTTTGACCGAACAAGGTGTTACGAAATCTGAAAAATTACTCGGCGTTGAAAATCTATACGATCCGGGAAATATGGATTTGCTTCATTGCGTTGAGCAAGCATTAAAAGCCCATACGCTTTATAAAGCTGATCATCATTATGTTGTTCAGGAAGGCGAAGTAATTATCGTTGATGACTTCACAGGACGACTCATGGCTGGTCGTCGTTGGTCGGATGGTTTGCACCAAGCGGTCGAAGCGAAAGAAGGTGTAACGATTGAACGTGAAAACCAAACGCTGGCAACAATTACGCTTCAAAATTATTTCCGAATGTATGAAAAACTTTCGGGTATGACCGGAACGGCGGAAACCGAAGCGGAAGAATTCCAAGAGGTTTATGGTTTGAGCGTTATCGTTATTCCGACAAATCGCCCGACGGTTAGACAAGATCATTCAGACGTAATTTATCGCACGGTGCCGGAAAAATGGAATGCCGTTGTTGAAGAAATTCGGCGAGCTCACCAAAAAGGTCAGCCTGTTTTGGTCGGAACGGTTTCGGTTCAAAATTCCGAAGTCGTAGCAAAAAAACTTGAAAAAGAAGGCATTCCACACAATGTTCTAAACGCCAAATATCACGAACGTGAAGCTGAAATTGTTGCTCAAGCCGGACGTAAAGGCGGAGTAACTATCGCAACGAATATGGCTGGTCGCGGAACGGATATTTTGCTCGGTGGTAATCCCGAATTCTTGGCAAGAGATTATCTGAAACGTCAGGAAATTAATCCCGACGAAGCAACCGAAGAACAATTTAAAGCAGAAGTTGAAAAAGCCAAAAAGGTTGTCGAAGCTGAGCATAAAGAAGTTATTGAGGCGGGCGGTTTGTATATTCTGGCAACCGAAAGACACGAATCACGTCGCATTGATAATCAACTTCGCGGACGTTCGGGACGACAAGGTGATCCCGGCGAAACGAGATTTTTCCTTTCATTGGAAGATGATCTGATGCGGATTTTTGCTGGCGACAAAGTTCGTTCAATGATGAGTTGGCTCGGAATGGAAGAAGGCGTTGCGATCGAATCAAAAACGGTTTCCAAACAAATCGAACGAGCTCAAAAAGCGGTCGAAGCGAGAAACTTTGAAACTCGTAAGCACGTTCTAAAATATGATGACGTGATGAACAAACAACGCGACACGATCTATACCTTGCGTCGTGATCTGATGTTCCAACCCGAACACCGCGAATTCCTTTTAGGTGATACAGGCGTTGCCAAAGATTTGCTTGGCGATTTGACGGGATATTTCTTAAATCCGACAATTCCGCCCGACGAATGGGACGTTGATACTTATGCAGCGGAAATCGAAAGCATCTATTCGGTTGATCCGGCGGTTGATGCAGGAGTTGATTACAACACGATGAACGCAGACGAAATCGAAGAAGCGATTTGGAAAAAAGCGATCACCGATTATGAAGAAAAGGAAAAACTTGCCGGAGCAGAATCTTTGCGGGCGTATGAGCGTTACATTATGCTCAACATTATTGACTCGCAATGGAAAGATCACTTGCTCTCAATTGACCATTTAAAACAAGGAATCGGCTTAGTCGGTTACGGTCAAAAAGATCCGCTTGTCGAATACAAAAAGCAAAGTTTCGATATGTTTCAAGATATGCTTGACCGCATAGACACGAATACGACTCGCTCTTTGTTTAAACTTGAAATCGTCAACCAAGACGAACAGGAAGAAATGGAACGACTTGAACGTCTTGAACGCCAAAGAGCCCAAAAACAAGCGGCAGGTATGGCTTTCACAGGTGCTTATGAAGGTGTCCAAGCCGCAGGCGAAGAAGCACTTAAACACACGCCTTTTGTTCGTGATGAACCAAAAATGAAACCAAATGATCCGTGTCATTGCGGTTCGGGCAAGAAATTCAAAAAATGTCACGGAGCATTTTAAGAAAGGTAAAAGTAAAAATGTAAAAATAAAAATGCGGAAGATTGTTTTTATGTCTTCCGCATTTTCTTGTTTCTAAATAAAAAGCACACTAAAATAATAAAAAACAAATACGTTGAATGCCGATATGCAAATTTCCGAATTTAATTACGAATTGCCCGAAGACCTTATTGCTCAAAATCCTCCCGAAAAACGTGAGATTTCGCGGATGCTTGTGGCAAATTCTTCAGATGAAACTCTTACAGACGAGCAGTTTTTTAATTTTCCGAAATATTTAAACAAAGGTGATTTGATCGTTTTGAATAACACAAAGGTTTTTCCCGCAAGACTTTATGGAAAAAGTGAAACGGGTGCAAAAGTCGAATTATTTTTGGTTGATGAAATTGCAGACAAAACTTGGGAAACTCTGGCACGTCCGGCAAAGCGTCTGAAGGTTGGAAAGAAGATAATTTTTAATGAAGATTTATCCGCAGAAGTCGTTGAAAAAGCTTCGACGGGAAAAGTCATTGTAAAATTTGTTTGTTCAAAAAATTTCGATGAAATTATTGATAAGATCGGAAACACGCCTTTGCCTCCATATATCAAACGCGACGAAGGCAATCTTGACAAAGACCGCAAGCGTTATCAAACCGTCTATGCAAAAGAACGCGGAGCAATTGCCGCACCGACTGCCGGATTGCATTTTACGCCGGAAATTCTGGATGAAATAAAATCAAAAGGCGTAGAGATTACGGAAATAACTCTGCACGTCGGCTACGGAACTTTTGAACCTGTGCGAGTTGAGGATTTGTCCGAACATAAAGTTATGGCTGAAAAATTTGAAATTTCTGAACATTCCGCCGAATTATTAAATCAAGCAAAATCAAATAATCGTCGAATCATCGCCATCGGCACGACGACGACGAGAACTTTGGAAACGACTATTGCAAAAAATAATAAATTTATAAATGGCAAACAAATTGCCGATCTTACGATTACGCCGGGATATAAATTTCAAGCGATCAAAGGACTTTTGACCAATTTCCATCTTCCGCAATCATCTCTTTTAGTTTTGGTTTCGACCTTTGGCGGATATGATTTTATAATGGAAACTTACAAACACGCCGTCCGCGAAAAATATCGTTTTTACAGCTACGGCGATTGTATGTTTGTTATTTGAGTTCACAGAAAGTTGCAGAGTTACAGAAAGTTTAAGGTAAAGATTCTTAACTCTGTAACTCTAAAACTCTGCAACTCTGTTAACTACGAGAAATATGGCAGTTTTCCAAAGATTAAAAGAACTATTTATTCCGCTTGATTTCGATCTCGAAGAGCCGGATGTAATTATTCCTGCACCGCCGACCACTTATAAGATAAAACTTTTGAAAGCGGAAAATCTAAAGGAAATTTTGCTGTTAAATCTGCGTTGCTTCAAACGTGGCGAAAATTATACAAAGCACACTTTTAAATATCTTCTAACTGCTCCGAATATATTGGGTTACAGTATTACAACAACTTCAAATAAAATAGTCGGATTTATTTTCGTTTCGGCTAACAATGGAAATGTCGGACATATTACAACCATCGGAATCGCTCCTGAACATCGCAAAAGAGGTTTAGCCAGAGAATTGCTCAATCACGTTGAAAACTCACTGCGAAAAAGAGACTTTGAGGCAGTTGTTTTGGAAGTTCGAGTAGGCAATTTTGCCGCTCAGAATCTTTATTCAAAATACGGTTATGTAATAATTCAAAAACTTATCGGTTATTACCAAAACGGCGAAGATGCTTATCTGATGTCAAAAACTCTCTAATCAAAAAATGACTATTCTTCCTAAAATTTATCCGATAACCGATACCCGTCTTACAAAACTTTCACACGCCGAACAATGTCGAAGGCTTATTGAAGGCGGTGCGGATTTTATCCAAATACGAGAAAAATATGCACTGTCTGACGAATTTTTTGAATCGGCAAAAAATGCTTTGGAACTTGCCCATAGATCAAATGCAAAAATTATAATAAATGACAGAGTTGATATTGCTTTGGCAATAGAAGCCGATGGTGTGCATCTTGGACAAGACGATCTATCGCCCACAAAAGCCAGAGAAATTCTTGGAAGCAATGCGATCATCGGTTTTTCTACGCACAATGTTAAACAAGCGATCGAGGCTTTGAAACATCCGATTGATTATCTTGCCATCGGACCTGTTTTTTCGACAAATACAAAAGAAAATCCCGATGAAATTGTCGGATTAAACGGTTTGCAAAAAGTTCGTGAGGCAATTGGAAATTTCCCTTTGGTCGCAATCGGCGGAATAAATTTTGAAAACTACAAAAAAGTCTTTAATGCCGGAGCAGATTCATTTGCAATAATTTACGGGCTACTTTCTGATGCAAATAAAATTTCCGATAAACTAAAACAATTCAACTCAAACTGTTAAATAATCTTAAACAAAGTTAAAAAATACTTGCATTTCTATCTTGAATCAGTAAGAATAGAATGTAGCTGAGTATGGCTCCCACTTTAATTCAGATCACATTCA
>JBGTHN010000697.1:0-3727 GCA_041746235.1 Pyrinomonadaceae bacterium
ATTCGTGTCAAAGGAATTCCGTTTATATTCGACACCGAATCTAATTGTGTGATTGGCTCCCGCAATATAGGTAATATTATTCGCAAATGTTAAGGTAACTTGTTTTCTTTGGTTATAAATATCATTCGGAGCATTAAGCGAAAAATCACTTAAATTTCCCGTTCCGACAAATCGTGCCAGCCTTTGCGTTTGTGGTCCCGATACAAATGTTGAAGCGGGATTGTTTATTCCTTGTCCGGCATTGGTTAACTCTTCAGTCAAAAATCTATCGTCCAGTTTGCGTGAATTATCTAGATAAAAGAATCCGAATCTTGCTTCATTGATCAAATTTGCTGAAAAAATATGTGTATCTTTAATTGCTAAAGTTCGGTTTTTATCATCCTTAATTAGCGGTGCGGGAGACACAAGCGTGTCATCCGAAAAAGGGTCGAGCGATGGAAAATCTGCAAAGAAAAATGTTCCTGAAAGTCGGTTTTCATTAATTCCATTAGAATCGCCTTTCGATAACAGATAATCTATTCGATTTGTAAATTGGTTCTGCTTAAATTCTGCGGGAAATACATTTCTAAATCTGACAAGCGGAAGTCCACCATCAATCTGTCCTTGAAAAGTTGCGTCCAAAAGTGGTAATCCATTTGGAAACCCGAATGCAGAAAAATCAGTTCGACGAGTTCCACCGACAAAAACTCCGACATTTCTATCATCAAGATATAATCTTTGAAATCTTCCTTGGGCAAGGCTCGGAATCAAAAATCCACCTGTTGCCGGATTCATTGCGTTTAACAATCTAAAACCGACGCTGTTCGGATCTATACAAGTTAAAGATGCAGTTGTTGGTGTAGATTGTGGCGTAAGTGTTCTGATACAACTCGAACCGTTTCTGAAAACACGTCCAACACCACCATTATTTACCGATTGAACAAATGCTTGGCGAACATTTTCAGGATCACTTCGGTCTGTAATAAATGCAAGTGCTTCGGGCAAAACCACAAAACTTTGTGCGGTCGGAACATACGCGGTTTTTGCATCAGTTCGTTGAAAACCAGTAAAAAAGAATAATTTGTCTTTTATGATCGGACCGCCGAGTGTAAATCCGCCTTCATATCTTTGAGCCGCTTGACGATCAATTCCATCGCGATTAAAGAAAAAATCATTGGCATTAAATCTTTCGTTTTGAAAATAAAAATAAGCCGAACCTGAAAATTGATTACCACCACCGCGTGTAACAAGTTGATAACTGCCACCACCACTTCTGCCGAGCGAAGCATCATACAAACTTGAAAGTAATTTAACTTCTTGAACAGTTTCAGGTGCAGGTGCGGCATTTTCGGTTGTTGCTCCTGTTCCCGAAGCGTTTGTAGCATCAATTCCGTTAAACAAAACACTCGCACTTGTTGTGCGACCACCGTTTATACTTGCTTCAGGGTTTCCTGCACTATTGTCGAGAGGATTTCCAAGTCCTCCGCTAACCGATGTATCTATATTTGTGCTGTTTAAAGTATTACGATTATTTGCAGGAGCATTTTCGATAGATATTCCTGTTATCGTTGTTGATATAGTTCCCGAATTATCTTGATTTATTAAAGAAATACCATCATCCGACCCAACATTAACTACAGCACCAACGCTACCGACACTTAAAACTATTGTTACTTCATTACTTTTTGTTGCTTCAACTGTTGCTGTTTGAACCGTCGTATCAAAACCTTCGCTCTCAGCTTTTATTTCATAGGTGCCAAGTGGCAAAACTGTTAATTTCCAGCGTCCTGCTCCATTTGTCGTTGTCTTTCTCGTTAAACCTGTCGCTGTGTTTTTGACCGTAACAGTAACATTTTGGACAACAGCATTTTGTCCATCTATGACTGTTCCTTCCAAACCACCATTATCTGTTGCCTGTCCGAATAAACTCAATATTAATAATAAACTTAAAGCAACAACTGCCATAAATTTGTATATTTTGCTAAAACTCATTTCATTCCCTCTTTTAACTTATTTATAAGTATTTTTTGCAAAAATTTTGAGTCCAGCCCTTGTTGGACAATAATTAAATACGGCGTGGACTCAAAACCTAAATAAAATTAGCGAATACCATTTCCACCATTAGGAATATCGAATCCTTCAAAATCCTGACAGATCGGTGTTACTACACATCCAGGTGTCGTAAACCGTCCATAAGCTGGTGCTGCAAAAGGTGCCGCATCATTTGCGTTACCAAAAAAGACTTGTGAATCTTCTAAAAGTAGAACTAATGTTCCGTTAGGAAGACTTGCGAGTCCTGTATCTTCTCCATCAGGAGCTGCTAGCAATCTTTTAACGAATGATGCTCTTCCGGCACTCGGTCCTGTCAAAAAGAGTCTGTAAAGCGTACCTCTATTTCCTGTCGGCGATGCTCCAAATCTTGCCTCCGTTGCGTATGCTACTCCATTCGGCAATATTGCTAATCCATCAAGATATGGATTTTCTTCACCGCCGACAGGTGAACTTGCCGCTAACGTCACTTCACTAACCAATGTTGCCAATCCTGATGTCGGGCTAATTCTATATAATCTCGAACGCGGTGCATTTGCCGGCAATTCGTCATCACTGGCGATCGAATAGATAAATCCATCTTGCTCGTTATAAGCAGCAGCGGCTTCTCCACCGAAGTCAATACAGGTTTCGCCAACTTGCGGACCGATTCCGTTCGGTGTGAAAATTCTCAAATCTGATGACAGTCCTGTAATTGGATCGGAACCCGTGTTACACAGTTCTGTGTCGAATTCGGCAATTCCGTAAAGCACAGAACCGATCGAAGCCAATCCTTCATATTCTCGGCGAATCGTCGGATTACCCGCACCATCATCTAATGTTTGAATTAATGTTCCTTGACCCGTTGCCAGATCAATACTGTAATATTGTTGAGCCAGTCCGGTCGCATCGCGATTATTATCCGAAATCGAATATGCGATTTGAGCTGAAACCAATGTTTGCATCGCAAAAATTACAGCAACGCATAAAGTTATCTTGTAAAAAACTTTCATTTTTCCTCCTGAATATTCTTATTTTGCTTGATTGTTTGTTTATATATCTTCTAATTTAATTAGTGCTTAATTTTGTGATTTATGAATTGTAAACTTCATTTTTCACACACTTTTTTATCCAAAAAAGTTTTACCCTTTGAATTTTGTTAAAAATAGAGAATATCGATGAGTTGTGAATGTAAAGTGAAGTTAATTTTAAATAGATATTAAAAAAAAATTACATTTTCTTAATATCTATTAACTGCTTTTAATCATATTTTTGAATTTTTATTTGCAAATTCTTATTTAAGGATTTTGAGTATGAATCTTTATTTGGCTGTGTTTATTAGTGGTTTGGTAGCATTTTCTAAACAGTTAAATGTTAATAATTCATAAGTGTTAAAAAAAAATTAATTTTTTAACACTTATGAATTTAATGTTAAAAGCAATTTAAAATGTCTAAGAATTATCTTTTCGCAAACGCATATACATAATGAGCAATTGCCGGGATTGAGTAAAAGAAAGTTCATCACCGCTATTAACTGCATCAAGAAATTTAGCAACATTTGCGGGAACGTCGTAGTGGAGAGAAGAGTTAAGTCGCAGATAGATTCGATAGATCATATCTTGTGGAGTTTCTGCATTAATTGTGTCAATTTCAATTTGTTTTAAAACTCTAGCTTTGAGTTTTTTGATTTTTTCGACACGTGTATTAGAAGAATCATTAA